>CANGQE010000065.1 GCA_947455845.1 Rickettsiales bacterium | reverse complement strand
CAAGCACTCGTAATGAGTCATTAATTGCTAGCCTCAAGGCTGCTAAAACTCAACTGGATATGAAGTATAAAATGGCGAAAATGGATATGAAAATGGCGCAGTTTGAGTTGGATAGGGCAGAAGCCAAAGGCTCAGGTAAGTCCAAAGAAGAAATTGCGTCTCTGCAAAAAAAGGCTGATGATGCCGAGAAAGAATTTGGCTCAATTAGTGCAAACTGCGACAAGCTTGACAAACAACTTGAGATAAGCTTGAAAGGCTAGGGGAGTGTTCCATCAATTACCACCCTAACTCCCAACCTGTCATCCTGAACTTGTTTCAGGATCTATTCCCACAACAATTAAATCAATCCTTCTCAATGCTAAAACTCCCCAATTCTGGACTAAAAAAAATCTAGCCGCTTAATCACTATTGCCACTTAAGTCTGATTTATTTTCTAGGCTCACTTTAATCACCCTAAAATCCAAACCATATGGGAAACACCTCTAGTTCCGGCAACAAAAATAAAACCACTGACATCCCTAAAGGCACCATAAAACCAACTTCTAATTTTCATTCCAGCTTAGACAGTTCTGAAGAATTTGGAACAAGAACACGATTCTCTCGCAATACAACATCCGCATCAGAAACAAAACCATCATCAACCACCAATCAATTTCCAGAATCCTCATCTTACCAAGCACGACAAAATTACAGATCGCAACAGAATAGTAGCACTCGCTCTTCCAACAAAAATAACTACAACGACTCAACCTTTAGCAGTAACAGAGCAAACCAGAGACAAGATAACGGAGAAGCCTTCGGATCATCCTACCGAACATCGAACTCATACCAACCTCAACAAAACTCTCAGCCCCCAAGGCGCACTAAACGAGATACTTCATCTGAAACCTCAAGCAACAGAGCAACACAAAATCTTACAGCTGAAGAGCTTGAAATTCAAAACACTCTCAGACCAATTCTGGAAAGTCTTCGCAACAATGATTCGTCTTTAACTTGCTTGGGATTATCTTATAAAAAAATCGGAGATGCAGGAGCCCAAACATTAGCTGCAGCTCTGGAGAAGAATCAGACGGTTACGCATGTTGGTCTTATGAACAGCCAAATCGGAGTTGCAGGAGTCCAAGCATTCGCTAAAGCTCTAGAGAAGAATCAGGCGGTTAAGATTGTTAATCTTCAGGATAACCAAATCGAAGATGTAGGAGCCCAATCATTAGCTAAAGCTCTAGAGAAGAATCAGACAGTTGTGACTGTTGATCTTGGGTACAACCGAATTGGATCTGCAGGAGCCCAATCATTAGCAAAAGCTCTAGAGAAGAATCAGACGGTTACGACTATTTATCTTGATGGAAACCAAATCGGGGATATAGGAGCTCGAGTGTTAGCTGTGGCTTTAGAAAAAAATTGGAGTGTTATTGATATTAATCTTAATAACAATCACATCTCAGATGAAATTTTGGACTCAATTAAATCTATCACCACAAGAAATAAAAATTGTTCACCGGAAAAACGCCGAGCCGAAATCGAAAAAGTCCGCTTAGCTGAAGAGGTCAGAAGTCGTAATTTAGAAAAAGAAAGAAGGCGTCAATAAGAAGAATTGCGACGTCAAGAGCAAGAAAAGAGAGAGGAGGAAGAAAGGGCGCGGCGTGCACAAGAAGAGGCGGCGAGGAAGGCTCGGGAAGAAGAGCGGGCGCGTCAGGAAGAAAGAGAAAGGCAAAGGCAGCAGCAAGAGGAGGAAACTAGGCAGAGACAAGAAGAAGCTAGGTTGCGTCAGGAAGCGGAGGAAAGGCAGCGTGAGGAAATCAGGAGAAAGCAGCGGGAAGAAAAAGCTCGATTCGATGCGCAGCAATAGCACAGAAGATTTGAAGAAGAGGCTAGAAGAAGAAATAATGAGCGGTCGAGATCGCAATTTCAGGGAAATGTTGGCGGTGGATTCGGTGGGGGTGGAGCTGGAACAATGCCACCACCAGCTCCGGATATTGCTACAGATCCTCAGGCTGTAAAAAAAGCTTTGTTCGACAGAATCAGAAGAGATCAAAGAAAAAGCGCTTACGAGATTTTGGGAGTTCCGAGCAATGCTTCTCAAGCTGAAATTAAAAAAGCTTACCACAAAATTATTCTCGTTACTCACCCCGATAAAAATCCGGATACTAAAGACAACCCAAGTGCCAGCGTGATAGCAACGGAGATTTCTAAAATTGTGGGTGCGGCTTTTGCGACAGTGAAGCGTTAAACCAGATCCGTCATTAGAAAAAAAGTATCCTAGGCAATTTTTATAGGTTGAAAGCTAAACTTAGGAGTAGATCCTGAAACAAGTTCAGGATGACGATATGGGGAGTGTGTAACGCCGCTGTCGTCCTGAACTTGTTTCAGGATCTATTAACAGGAATAATTCAAGTTTAAAAATTCTAACCAATAATTCTCCAATGCTAAAAACCCCCAAGTTCTGGACTAAAAAAAATCTAGCCGCTTATTCACTCTTGCCACTTAGCTTGATTTATTTTCTAGGCTTTTACTTGGTTAAATTTTTTACCAAAACCGTTAAAATTTCTAAGCCTGTAATATGCGTGGGAAACCTGATTGCTGGGGGTTCCGGTAAAACTCCTACAGCAATTGCGATTGGTAAAGTTTTAAATGAAATGTCAGCCGATTTTGCTTTTTTAAGTCGGGGTTACATGAATGACGGATCGAAGTTTTTGATGTTGCACAAATTTGACAATCATCGTGCCGAACAAGTGGGAGACGAACCGATGTTGCTGATTGAAACGGCTACGACATTTGTTTCTAAAAATCGTCTTTTCGGAGCAAAGCAAATTGATGCGATGAATAAATTCAAAATGATTGTGCTGGATGATGGGATGCAAAATAACTCGCTGCATCGTGACCTGACAATTATGGTGGTTGATGGCAAAATTGGTTTTGGCAATAATTTCTTGATTCCGTCTGGGCCAATGCGTGAGCCGCTTTTTGCCGGTTTAAAAAAAGTAGATTTTGTAGTGTTGGTGGGTGATGCGGAAAAAGGTTTGCTGAAAAAATTAGCCGGTAAAACTGTAGTTAAGGCAAATATAATTCCATTAAATTTGGCAGAATTTTCCGGCAAAAAGTTAATCGCATTTTGTGGCTTGGCCTATCCCCAAAAATTCTTTTCGCTATTAGAAAAAAATGGTTTGGAAGTAATAGAAACTTACGGATTTGCTGATCACTATATTTACAAAGGTTCTGAGATAGAAAATCTTTACAAAATTGCGGCGGAAAAAAATGCGGTTTTGGTAACAACAAAAAAAGACTGGGTAAAATTTTCGCCGGCGTTACAAGAGAAGGTTTCTTACTTAGATATTGAGCTGGAATTTGAGGATAAGGAACTTGTAAAAAAACTGCTGAAGAAGTTTGTGTAGTTGTTTTGTAATAGTATTAATCATTGTTCCGCGTCAACTGGACCCCGTCGTGAAGACGGGGTTACAAGTATAGAGTGAGTAAAGAACCTCCCATGCGGGTCGGGGTTTGCAAACCCGACCCTACGTTTGCGTCAAGCTTCTCACACGGAAGAATGCAAATTAAAAGATAAAGGTTGGAATTGAAAAAGAATAAAGAACGAGCTTTTGTTTTGCTTTGATGCAAACATGTGGACGGGGTTACAAACCCCGTCCAGCGTAAGGAGTTAAGTCCGCTTGACTACTAGGCTTGGCGTTAAAAATAATTTTATGAATCTCAAAGAATTCACCAAATCAACAATCAAATCTATCCGCTACATCCTTGAAGCTATTATTGTCAAGATCGGCATGTGGGTTTTTGCTGCGATGAAGCCTCAAGCTGCTTCTAATGCGGCGGCGGTGGTGGCTAAATTTGTGGGTAAGAAAATTGCGGTGCATCAATTGGCTTACCGCAATATGAGCAAGGCTTTGCCTAATTTGTCGGAAGTGGAAAAAGCAAAAATCCTCGATGATATGTGGGACAATCTTGGGCGCATTGTTGGTGAGTTTATCCATATTGCTAAATGTCCAACGGCTAAGATTTATGATTTGGTTGAGATGTCGCCAGAGTCGCGCCAGAATGTTGAAGACCTAAAAAAATCAGGTAAGGGTGGTATTATTTTTGGAGCTCATACCGGCAATTGGGAAGTTGGACCTAAAGTCTTTATCCAAAGTGGCTTAAAAGTGAGCACAGTCTATCGCCCCTTGAACAATCCTTATGTAGAAAAAATGACCGCAACTCTGCGCGGAGTTGATATGATCGAGAAAAGTATCAAGGGTAGTCGTAAAATTATTGAAGTAATTAAGAGCGGTGGTTTTGTGATTATTTTAGCTGACCAAAAAATCAGTGAAGGTGAGCCGGTGAAATTTTTTCATGATGACGCCATCACTACAACCTCAATTGCGCGCCTCGCTTTAAAATACGACATTGCTCTAATTCCGGCGCGCTCAATTAGGCTTGGTAAGAATTTTAAATTTCGTGTTGGGGTGGAAAAATCGCTTGCAATTGAAAAGACGAATGACATTAATTCTGATGTTTTAACTCTTACTCGTAAGATCAATTGTAAGCTTGAAGAGTGGATAACAGAATATCCCTCACAGTGGTTTTGGGTTCATAATCGCTGGAAAAAATAATATTAATTTTAATCTATTAAATATGAAATTAGTCCGCCAATGTGCTCTGGCTCTATTGTTAACTACAGCCTCTTCTTGTGCGATGATTATGAATGAAAAAGAAGCTGATGTTAATATCGGTAGTAACCCATCAGGAGCTGATATTTTTATCGAAGGTAAAAATTACGGAAAAACTCCTGCCACTCTTCACATCGAAGCAAAAAACCAAACTGTAGTTTTGACCAAAGAAGGTTATGGATCAACTCAACTACAACTTGAAGCTTGGGCTACCATGAAAAATGGTGCTTGCTCAATGGACGTATTAACTTCAATTTTCCCATGGTCTTTATATTCCGCCCAATATTCCGGACGTTGTAATGAGTTTAAGAAAAAAGAATATTTTGTAACTATTCCGCAAACTGCTACCGGTGGTCGTAGTTCAATGATGGGAGTAGGGCAAAAACCTGCGGACATGATTAATTACTATTACAATCCGGGTGCAGTGACTAACCAAGGAATTAGTCCTGAGCAGCAACAATATCAAAAAGAATACCAACAAAGAAACCAGCAATATCCAGGACAAACTCGCTCTAACTAGTTGAAGTAAAATTCTAAATAAAAAAGTCGTAAGTGATTCGTCGCTTGCGACTTTTTTTTACCAAATTTATTTAAATTTTACCTAAATATACACAACAAACTCTTGACAAACTTTCATCCGCCAATGAAATTTCCACTACCCCAAAAACCACAAAAATCCCAACCAAATCTTAAAATAAATTAATTAAAAATATGAAAAAAATCTTAATAGCTTGTGGCGCGTTAGTTGCGCTTCTTCTTGTGGCTGCAGCAATTGCTCCAAAAGAATTCAAAATTGAAAAATCAATTACCATTAGTAAGCCAAAAGCTGAAGTTTTTGCTTATTTAAAAATGATGGAAAATGGCAAAAAATGGCAGCCTTGGTCTAAGTTAGATTTAAACATGACCCAAGAACTAAAAGGTGTTGATGGTACTGTTGGAGCTATTCAATCATGGTCAGGAAATAAAGAAGTTGGTGTTGGTGAACAAGAAATCAAAGCAATCGCTGAAAATGAAAGAATTGATTTCGAACTACGTTTCGCTAAGCCAATGGAAACAGTAAATAACGCATATTTCACTACTGAAGAAGTTTCTGAAAACGAAACTAAAGTAACTTGGGCAATGTTGGGAAGAGCTAAATTTCCTTTCAACTTAGTATGCTTTTTAATGCATGGCAAAGTTGAGAAAAATTTTGCACAAGGTCTTAGCGATTTAAAAGTAATCTTAGAATCAGAAGCTGCTGCTCTAAGCACTCCGGTTGAAGGTGAAGCGGCAGATGCTGCAGCTCCTGTGGCTGATGCTTCAGCTCCTACTTCTACCGTTACTACTACTGAAGTAACCAAAGAAACTGTAAAAACTGAAGAAGTAAAAAAATAATCTAAAAAATCTGGGTAGTTTTTTAACAAAAGCTACCCGGATTCTTTAAAAGAGTTGTGAAATTATTAGTACTCAAGGGTCTCTAATAATTTGCAGCTCTTTTTTTATGGACGTATTAATTTCTCCAGACGGATTTTTATACCAAATCTACAATGGCACTGTCGCAAATCAAACTTTTCGCAATTCTTATTTTTTTGAAACGCACGTACATCTAGGTACGCTTACCTTTCAAAAAAATAAGAATCACAAAAATTTCTTAGAAAATTTTGATTTGCGACAGTGCCACAATATATCGATAGTAGTTTGATTCGGTATAGAGTGTTTTTTCTACAAGCGTGGTAGGTGCCTTGAGGCACGTAAGAATTTAAACTATACTAAATCTAAAGATTTTAGATTTAGTATAGGAGAAGTTAGCATCCCTTGCCTCTTGTGTTTTGAAAAGTTTACTGAAAAAATCGCCCTGTTCATTTCTTAAAAAAACTCCCTCCAAAATTTCTAAATTTTTTACAGTGTCAAAATTTTGTGCTGCCTTTAAGCCTCTACTAACGGTTATTACCGCGTTTTCGCTGTTTTTGGTTGTTGATGCCAAGGCTAAAGATTTAAGGCCTATTTCTCAGAAATTGTGGCAAGCGATGACGGCAGAAGATTTAGAAGTTTTAACAAAAATTAACGGAGCACTGAAGAAGGATAATTATTCTGAAGCCTTAAGCTACGCGGCATCAATGAAGAAAGGAAAAGAAAAACCAGATTTTTACGCAGCTACAATCGACATCATCTTGTGGGATAAATTTAGCGGCAAGATCGATCCAAAAAATACTTCTTTTAGCGATATTTCGCGCTTCACCACTGACAATGTATTTTATCCCAACATTAACGAAATGCGTCGTAATGTTGAAAGAGTGGCCATTGCCAATAATATTCCTTACCAGTCCAGTGAGCAATATTTTCACTCCAATCCGGCCGGAACGCCCGAATCAAAAATTTATTTACTACAATCTAAAATTAATTTCTTAGAGCGCGAAAATGAAAGTGATGAAGCCAAAGATGAGATGCGCAAAGAAATTAGAGAATTGGTTTCATCAATTTGGGTGAAGGAAAATTTTGTTGGTGATGAGGAAAGTAAATTTTTAACCAAATATCAAACCCAACTTAGTGAGATTGATCACATTAATCGCGTCGATCGCTTATTGTGGGATGGCAAAATTGCAGAAGCGAGCCGAATCATGAATTTGGTTAGTGAAGATTACCGCAAGCTT
>CANGQE010000064.1 GCA_947455845.1 Rickettsiales bacterium | reverse complement strand
TCTCTTTCCCTCAATCCCTAGTTCAGCAATATTTTTAATCGTCGAATAAATGCCGCGATTAAGATTCTTGGTCATTTTGCTATGAGCTCCCAAGGCTTTATTTAAAGACTTTCCTAACTCTTTCGATTCCCGAAAAATCAGCGCCACATTATCCAACAATCTTCTGATTTCGACTTTTAAGTTTTCGACATTTTTTTCTTGTTTAATGCGATCAATTACGAATCGGGCTTGAGATAAAAAATTAATCAAGCCGATCGGAGACGCTATTAGTACTCCTGCTTCCATAGCTTTTTGTTCAAATTCAGAATCGGTAGTGCGCACAATATCCAGCATTTTCTCAGTCTGTAAAAACATCACCACCATGATTTTGCAATCAGCAAAATTTTTGCTGCGCAACTCTTCAAATAAAAATTTCGGATAATCTTTTTTCTTTAGGCTTTCTAAATGCTTGCGGAAGGCATCTTTGATCTTGGCTAGTAGAATTTTTTCTTGCTCAGAATCGCCATTTTGACGAGCTACTTCTAAATCAAAAAAATGTGGGGAAGACTTACTGTCAATGATTGCAATCTGATCTCCGGGAAAGAATAAAATGGCGTCAGGTCTTTTGGATTCTTGATTGGAAGCATCACTCAATCCCGAAAAATGAGATTGTAAAACGTAATCTCCAACTGAATTTAAATCAGCTTTTTCTTTTAGGCCGGAATTTCTTAAAATATTTTCCAGAGTAATTTCTGCAGTTCTTCCCGCCGCTCCTGGACTAAGCAAAGCCTGCTTAGTTAAATTAATAATTTCTGAAGATTTTTTAACATCATCATTCAGCGAAACCATTTTTGCCGTTACGTTTTCAAAATTTTTAAAAAGACCCTCGGTGATTTTAGCAATATTTTCCTGTTGGCTTAAGCTGAGTTTATTTTGCTGTTCATTATTTTTTTTCATCAGATCTTCGGAGAGTTGAAATAAGATTGTTTCTTTATCCTTGTTCCATTCTTGCCTTTGTCTTTCCAGCTGCTGTTGAGCTTGCTTTAAAAGCTCATTTTGTTTTTCGAAATCGATAATTCTTTGTTGCAAAGACTCGACTTTTTCTGCTGATTTTATTTCAATTTTTTCTTTCTCTAAGCGTAAAAAATTGACCTCATTTTGAGTATGTTCAAACCTACCTTTTAACTCGGCATTTTGCTGTTTTTCTCGAGCAAAAAAATAAAAGAATATAGCGGCAATACAACCGACTACTATCAGGGAAATAAGAGCTATTAACATTGTAATTTGTAAATTGGTTACTAAGTTTTTCGTGGCCTTCAGCAATTAATCGTATCGCGCACGCGCCAGCCATTCTGACGACGAGTTTTTTTGTGTATCGCGGATAATTACTGTTTTTTTTGAATCTAATTTTATCCACTTCAATCATGACTGAACAACAAATTAAACCACAAGTTTTTCATGCGTTACCTTTGCGTGACGTGGTAATTTTTCCGCAAATGACAACCACAATTTTGGTTGGACGCGAAAAGTCATTAAACTCAGTGGAAGAGGCTCGCAAAGCTGGTTCGCCGATTTTTGCAATTACTCAAACTAATCCTGATCTCGATGCCTTTGATCAAAAAAATATTCACACTGTGGGAACTCTTTGCAGTATTATTGAATCAATTCGTACTCCCGACGGTACTTTAAAAGTAATTCTGCAAGGTTTGTCCCGAGCTAAATTAAAAAATATAGTTCCGGCAGAAAAATTCTTTAGTTGCTTGGTTGAAATTGTTCCTGAGCATAAATTTCCGACCGATAGTAAAGACCTGTTAGGATTGGTTAAGGCCTGTATTGAAACCTTCGGAAAATATGGTGAATTTAATAAAAGAATCACACCGGAAATTTTAGCCTCTCTTACCAAGGTGCGCTCCCCCAATGAAGTGGCTTATTTAATTGCCACTTATTTGACTAGTTCGGTTTCTAATAAACAAAAAGTTTTAGAAGAAAATGATGTGAATAAAAAGCTCTTCAAGGTTTTAGAATTGTTGAAGGGAGAAGTTGAGATCGGACAAGCTGAGATGCGTATTAATAAATCAATTCAAGAGAAATTCACCAAGCATCAGAAGGAGGTTTATTTAACCGAGCAGATGAAAAATATTAAAAAAGAGCTTGGGCAAGATGAAGAAAATGAAACCAAAGAAACCAAAGAAAAATTAGCAAAATTAAACTTGCCGCCAGAAGTAAGAAAAAAATGTGACAGTGAGTTACATAAGCTAGAGCGCATGAATCCTTATTCGTCTGAGTCGGGCGTGGTGCGCAATTATCTTGATTGGATTTTTTCACTACCTTGGGACGTGAAAACCAAGGCTAGTAAAGACTTGAATAAGGCCAAAAAAATTCTTGATACACATCATTACAGTTTAGAAAAAGTCAAAGAGCGCATCCTCGAATTCATTGCGGTGCAAATGAAAACCAAAGAATCTAGGGGACCGATTTTATGTTTGGTAGGAGCTCCTGGGGTGGGCAAAACCTCGCTTGCTCGATCAGTGGCGGAGGCTTTGAATCGTAAATATGTTAAGGTTTCTTTAGGTGGTGTGCGTGATGAATCTGAAATTCGCGGACATCGTAGAACCTACATTGGCTCAATGCCGGGACGCATTATTCAATCTATGCGCAAAGCACAAACCATCAATCCTTTGATGTTGTTAGATGAGATCGATAAAATGGCGCATGATTTTCGTGGTGATCCTTCTTCGGCCTTGTTGGAAGTTTTGGATCCTGAGCAAAATTCAGCGTTCTCGGATCATTATTTGGAGGTTGATTATGATTTATCGAAAGTAATGTTTATTGCTACGGCTAACAGTCTTAGCACTATCCCTGTACCGCTTCGCGATCGTATGGAAATAATCAAACTTCCCGGATATACCGAGAACGAAAAATTACAAATTGCCAAAACGCATTTGCTTGATAAGCAGCGTAAGGAAAATGGTTTAAGTAAAGCAGAATTCAGCATTAGCGATGAAGCAGTTCTGACTTTGATTAGACGCTACACTTTTGAGGCGGGTGTGCGCAATTTGAATCGTGAAATTTCTAACTTAGCGCGCAAAGCGGCAAAAGAAATTGTGATTAAGACAACTAAGTCACTTCATATTACTTCTAAGAATTTGCGCAAATATGCCGGTGTGGAAAAGCGCAATTATGGCATGGCTAAAGAGCATGATTTGATTGGTGTGGTGACGGGTTTGGCTTACACAGAATATGGTGGAGACTTGCTTGATATTGAAGCTCTAAAATTTGAAGGAAATGGCAGAATTCAAACCACGGGCCAACTTGGCGATATTATGAAAGAGTCGGCACATGCAGCTTTAAGCTATGCCAGATATATTGCCAAGGATTACAAAATTGATGCCAAAAAATTTAATAAATATGATTTTCACCTTCACGTTCCAGAAGGTGCAACTCCTAAAGACGGGCCTTCGGCTGGTGTAGCAATTTGCGTGGCACTGGTTTCGGTTTTATGCGATTTGCCAATTAGAAAAGATATCGCCATGACGGGAGAAATTACTTTAACCGGTAAAGTGCTGGAAATCGGAGGCTTAAAGGAAAAACTTTTGGCGGCGTTACGTGGAGGAATTAAGAAGGTTCTGATTCCGCAAGCTAATGCCAAGGATTTAGAAGATATGCCAAAAGAGGTTTTGTCTAAGATTGAGATTAAACCAATTTCTCACATTTCTGAGGCGTTAGAAGAATGCTTGGTAAAGAAAGTTGTAAAGAAAGCGGTTGCAAAAAAAGTAGTGAAGAAGGTGGTTAAAAAGAAAAAGTAAGTTTTATAGATTCTAATAAATAATTAATGTCTTCAATCAAACAAATACACATCATTGCCGGTCCTAATGGAGCAGGAAAAAGTTCCCATGCTCGGGTGACATTGCTGCCTGATTTTTTAAAAAGTAACGAGTTCGTCAATGCTGACGAAATCGCTAAAATTCTATCTCCAGAAAATCATGAAAAAGCTTCTGTAGAAGCGGGTCGCCTTATGTTAAAAAGAATGGATTTTTTGCTAAATGAGGGAACGGATTTTGCTTTTGAAACCACTTTATCGGCGCGAACTTATTTAAATTTAATCCGCGAATCACAATCTTGCGAATATAAGGTGAATTTAATTTTTTTAAAACTACAAAGTCCCGAACTTGCAAATGTCAGGGTGCAAAATAGAGTTAGTAAAGGTGGTCACAATATTGAATCTCCAATAATCGCTAGACGATTTCAAAGAGGTCTTGATAATTTGAAAGATTATTTGTCAATTGTAGACACAGCTTCAATCTATGAGGCAAGCGGCCCTGAATTAATCGAGATCGCTACAAAAAGCGACGGCCAAATGTCAATTCTCAACCAAAATTTGTGGAACGAAATTTATGCGTAGTGAAGAAATTCTTAAGCGAACGGAAGAGGGTATGCGCGAGAGTAATAAAGTTCTGATTCGTGAACTTATCTGTGATCTTGAAGAAAAGGGAATTATGCCGGCTTGGGCAATTGATGGTGAAGTAAAAAAGCTAAAAATTATCTGTAATAGCGAGTTAAAAGAATTTGAAAAAGAGTTAAAACAATTCGGAATGGAAAAATCTGAATTCTGTTTACTTGAAGAAGAAAAAGCCAAAACGAACACCTCTTACCCCATAATTTTGGTCCATAAAAAATCGGCCAAGGTTAAGCAATATAAAGCTGGCAACAACTCTCACTGGGTCGCTGATTTTCACCATGATTTAGAAAGCAAATTTTTCACGAATTAATTCCTCACAAAATAATATCTCATGCAAAGCAATAAAAATATCTTACTGGCCACCATTCTTTCTGCGATGATTTTATTGAGCTGGACGTGGCTCTATGAAAAGCCGAAAATGGAAAGACAAGAAGCGCAAAGAAAAATCTTAGCTGCTCAAAAACCACAAGCCGAAGTAGTGCAATCGGTTTCTAAAGATACCGTTGCTCCAGCTGCAGAGCTTGTTGCCAAGGCTGCTGATGCAGTTATGGTTTTGCAAAATCGTGATGAAATTTTAGCTAAAACTGCGGCAAGTCGCGTTGATATTGAGAGTGATAGTTTACACGGATCAATCTCGCTTAAAGGCGCTCGTTTTGATGATTTAACCTTAGCCAAATATTTCACGACAACTGAAAATAAAGAAGAGGTGACGCTTTTTGCGCCCGCTGATAGTAAAGACAGATATTTTGCTGATTTTGGCTGGATTAGCTCCAGTAAAGCTTTGGACTTGCCTAATCCTGATACGATTTGGAAAAGTAGTTCGAAAAAATTAACTCCAAAAAATCCGATTACATTATCTTGGAAGAACAAACAAAATGTTGAATTCATCATTAAAGTTTCGCTAGACGAAAACTACATGTTTGGGGTTACGCAATCAGTAAAAAATAATTCTAAAGCGGAAATTTCTGTAGCTTCTTACGGAAGAATTAACCGTGTGTTACAAGGTGCGCAAAAGCCTGTTTACATTCTTCACGAAGGTGCGATTGGTGTGTTTAACGACGTTCTTCACGAAGTTACTTACAAGGATTTAATAGAAGAAAAGCGTCAAAGTTTTTCCTCTGAACAGGGTGGTTGGTTAGGTATTACTGACAAATATTGGCTAAGCTCGATTCTGCCGGATAAGAGCATGAAATATAGCGCTGATTTCAGTCATAATGTTTCTAATCAAAATAGTTTTTTTAATTCTGAATTTATCGGACAAGAGTTTAAACTTGCTGCCGGAGAAGAGACCAGCCTCAATCATCACCTTTTTGCAGGAGCTAAGAAGGTAAGGTTGTTGGATCAATATTCTAAAGATTACGATGCGAAGCTTTTTGATCGCGCGGTTGATTTTGGTTGGTTCTACTTTTTGACCAAACCCTTCTTTTTTATCGTAGAATTTTTATCAAAATTTTTGGGAAATTTTGGTTTAGCAATTTTGGCTATGACGGTTTTAGTAAAGCTGGCATTGTTTCCAATGGCTAACAAATCCTACTTGGCAATTGGCAAAGTAAAAAAATTGCAGCCAAAAATCGAGGCTTTGCGTGCGAAATTTAAAGATGATAAATTAGCGTTGAATCGTGAGATGATGGAGCTTTACAAAAGAGAAAAAGTTAATCCGGCTTCGGGTTGCTTACCGGTTCTAATTCAGATTCCAATTTTCTTTTCGCTCTACAAAGTGCTTTATGTTACTCTCGACATGCGTCAAGCACCTTTTTACGGCTGGATTCAAGATCTTTCTGCACCAGATCCAACTTCAATATTCAACTTGTTTGGGTTATTGCCATTCGGAGTTAGTACGGCTTTCACTATCGGCATCTGGCCAATATTGATGGGTGTTACTATGATTTTGCAACAGAAGCTGAGCCCAACAAGCTCTGATCCAACTCAAGCTAAAATTCTAAAGTGGATGCCTTATGTTCTAACTTTTGTCCTTGCTTCATTTCCGGCAGGTTTAGTAATTTACTGGACTTGGAGTAACTCGCTGTCAATCTTGCAGCAATGGGTAATCGGTAAGAAATTGAATAAGGATAAATAGGTTTTTAATAGTTGGTTTTGTACTGCGCAGTAGGTCTATCAACTATTAAGAAAATCAAACGGAAGGATGGCCGAGTGGCTGAAGGCGCACGCTTGGAAAGCGTGTTATGGGTTAAACCATACGAGGGTTCGAATCCCTCTCCTTCCGCCATTTTTTAGAAGCTAAAAGCCTCTAAAAAATGGCGGAAACAGATGATCCAGATGATAACCCTAGGTTCGACAATCGCCTATGGCGATTGCAATTCGCTCAACTAAAAAAATAAAAAACCCGCGAATAATCCCCCCCGAAACAAAGTACCAACCAAAGCTTCCAAAAGCCTCTTTCTAAATATTTAAGCCATTAATCCCCAAATTCCGCTGGTCGAGCGGAGTCGAGACCATTTAAAGGTTCCTGCCGCCGATGCCGCAAAAAAGGAGTCAAACATTACAATGGTCTCGATCCCGCTCGACCAGCGAAATTTGGAAGGAAGGTTTTTGCAAAGAGGGCTTTTTTATGTATTTAAATCGTCAACACCAACTTATCCCGATAAAATTCATACTTCTTAAACTGTCGCAAAAAACTCATCCCTAAAAGTGAAGTTCCCATGCTGGCGTTATTTACCGAAGCTGAGATATTGTTAAACTGCACATCGCCCACCTCAATCTTATCAAGCCTAACAGTGGCTCCCCAAGATACACCATTGGCAGTTTGGTAAGGTTTGTTAAAAACTAATTTTTTTGGATCAATTCCAATTCTTTTTGCTTCGCCAAGATTAATGACAATGTCACTTGCCCCCGTATCAATCAT
>CANGQE010000063.1 GCA_947455845.1 Rickettsiales bacterium | reverse complement strand
TAAATTTTGGAACGGCGTCAAAATCTTGAATATCCTGCTGACTAAAAATTTTAATGTGAGTGCTCATGATGATGAGAAAGGTTAATAAATTAAAAAATCAGCTGTCTTATCAAACGCTCGTTTAACAAGACGAGTTATCAAAAATTGTCAAAGCTGATTTTAAGCACTGGCATTTGTATTAAACACTTGTCTTGTTATTCTTTGCATTGTTTTCTCAATAATGAGTTAGTTATTAAGACTTTTTGAACAAAACATCTTTTTAGAAACCATAACAATCAAAAAATGAAATTTGGTTACGCTCGGGTGAGCACCATTGAACAAGAATTAAATCTTCAACTTGATGCACTAAAGGCAGCTGGATGTTTGCAGAAGAATATTTTTGTTGATAAGGCTTCGGGATCAAAAACAGAAAGACCGGGATTACAAAAATGCCTCGGTTCCATGAAAGAAGGTGACACCTTAATTGTGTGGAGGCTTGATAGACTGGGCAGATCAATGCCTCACTTAATATCTCTAATTGAAGATCTGAAGAAAAATAAAATCTCTTTCAAATCAATTTGCGATGGAGCGATTGATACAACAACAGCTTCAGGAGAGCTGATCTTTAATATTTTTTCTTCACTAGCTCAGTTTGAAAAAAGACTTATTCAAGAAAGAACAAAGGCCGGATTATCAGCTGCAAGAGCAAGAGGAAAGCTTGGAGGAAGAAGACCGATTACTGCCGATGATCCAAGAATTAAAACTGCCAAAAAAATGTATGCCGATAAGACGATTGAGATCAAAGAAATATGCAAAACATTAAATATCTCAAGAGCTAGTCTTTATCGATGGGTAAGAATTAGCTAAAAAACAAAATCTTTGGATTATTAAAAGCATTTTGGCAGTTGTTTGTTAATAGTTTAACTTGTAACGAGAGTAGAATTTTTTCTGAGGAAGTTTTGAAGAACTATATTAAGTTCTTTGAGAAATCTTCGAGGCACACTATTATGACCCCCAAAAACTGGACACCATTTCTTCCCATTTAGAGTTCTCTTTTTAAATATTTCCCCAATATTTTTAGGAGTAAAAAATGCCCAGAGGTCAGAAGAATAATTACAGTCCATCTTTTAAAAAACAGGTTGCTCTCGAGGCCATAAAAGGGGATAAAACAATTTCTCAAATCGCGTCGGAATTTAAAGTTTTTCCGGCGAGAATTCATCAGTGGCGTAAGCAACTTTTATTGGGTTGTGAGCAGGTTTTTATTGACGAGAAGCCGGGCGATAAAGTAATCGCCAAACGTCTCTTAGAAAATGAACAGCAAATCGAGAATCTGCAGAAGAAAGTTGGGGAGCTAACAATGGCTAACGATTTTTATAAAAAAAAATTTCCGAGCTAAAGTTATCAGAAAAGGTCAGTATGATCGAGTTCGATCATGCTGATCTTGCAATCAATGCCCAAGCTTCTTTGCTCGCGTTAAACCGCAGCACCATTTACCACAAACGCCACCTCTCTGACGACACCGAATTAGCCAATAAAATTCACGAGATTTACCTCAAGAGCAAGTGCATTTACGGCTACAGAAAAATCACTGCTGCGTTGAATATTTTAGGCGTAATTGTTAATCGCAAAAAGGTGACAAGAATCATGAGGGGGATGAAGATTGTTGGGCTTTATCCGCGCAAAAGGATCAACACTACAATCCTCAACCCTAACCAGAAATTCGCCTATTTGCTCAAGGAATTAATCATCTCATTCCCCAATCAGGTTTGGGCTACGGACATCACTTACATTGCTCTGCCATCATCGATATTTACAGCCGCTACATTCTTGATCACAAAATTGCTGTGAGTCTGGATGTAGAGTTTTGTTGTAAATGCCTTGCGGATGCTTTGAAGAAAGAGCATCAGCCCCAGATTTTTAACTCTGATCAAGGTAGCCAATTTACCTCAAATGACTTCATTGAAATTCTACAGAAAAAGCAGATTCAAATCAGTATGGATGGTAAGGGACGATGCTTCGACAATATCTTTGTTGAGAGGTTGTGGAGAACGATTAAGCAAGAGGACGTATACTACCAGCGCTACGAAACAGTGGCTGAAGCCAAGAAGTGTTTGGGTGAATTTATTCTATGGTATAATTATGATCGGTTGCATCAGAGCCTTAGCTACAGAACGCCTCATCAGGTTTATCGTGGTTTATAGATTTTATTTTTTGGAGATTTTTTTAAAACTTTCTTCCGGAATTTTTTTGAATTTTATCTTTTTAAGGAAAGCTGCGCTTCGGTTTATTATCTAAGGGGCTCATCGCCGCCCCTTAACCTGCTAGAGTTTAAGGGCAAAATAAAGTTTAATTTTTAACCTCTTGATTCGAAGAAAAGGTCACAATAATTTCTTTTTTACAGTCTCGGCAGGAGTGCCAAAAACTGTCAAAATAAAGCAAATTCTTGAGGTGGTGTTTAAGGTTAAGTTTAACAGGAAAAACTGTTAGAAATTACCTGAAAATTACCTCTGAATTTGTTCCATCTTTTTTAAAAAAAGAACTCCTAATGAGTGGAATTTGTGTCCGACGTTAGGGGGTCACTTCACACTGTGCAATTGATAAAAAATTAAACCGAGCATGTCTTATCTATCAAAACAAGAAAGATTTGAACTTGAAAAAGCATTTCATAATGCATGTTTAGAAGGCGCTGAACTAGATCCATTGCTACATCGCAATCTCCAAAATCGTGGTGATTTTTATGGCGAAGTTGATGCGGATAGGATTCCAAGAAAAGGAATTTTAAAATTTTCTGCGGAGTTTGATTATGCAAAACAATCAGAATTCATTCCAGAAGAGAGGGTTGGGCGCGATGGCAAAAAATATATCGCAAATACTTCTGATCAAATTCCATCTGGCGCGATTTTTGTTGGTGAATTTGTTGATGGAAAGCCTGCAAATGTTGAATATCGTTGGTGTGACGAGATTATCAAAATTTCCTCCGATGAGCGAGGTGTGTTGCAAGAGGCGATCAAAAGATCGCCATCAACTCAACAATGGCAAAAGGAGACATTCGCCAGTGGAGCAAGATCAAACACGCAATTCTTTAGTGACACTCACGAATTTAGCTCTGACGGTGCACGATTTGTTGAGTTTATCGAAAAAAGAATCAAACCAATAACTCCGCCACAAGATTTCACGCAATTTGCTGGCGTAGTTGAAAAATTTTCAGAGCTTCGTGCTTCTCATGAGGAGTTAAGAAATCAAACAGTGCAATCTTTATCAGAAGGTATTAAGAGGACTTCTGTTATTAAGCTAAATCAAAAACTAGAAGAGGAGCTCAAGCAAAAAAAATTGCCAATCAGCAGCACGCAAATTCTTGAGCTATCCGGCGTTAGAAGCGAAGAGGAAAAGACATTTCTGGATCAAACAATCAAAGGCTTTAATCGTGTCAGATTTGGCGAAATTGTTCCAGATTTTGCCAAGGCCGATTTCGAGAATTTCCCTTATGATCCATCCTACGGCAATTGTTTGGAATATGCGCGAAATACTCAGTCCAAAGCAATCTGGGCTGGTCTTCCTCAAACTTTCGTAATTCAAGCAAATCCCGACCACATCTTCAATGCCGCTATTGTTGAGGATAAAATGCTGCTGATTGATCACTGGAATGGTGATTTAATTTGCGAACTTACTCCAGAAAAATTTGCTGAGCATGCAAGTTTGCATGGAATGTATGAGTTACGTTTGCATGCTTGTAATTGGAAAGATAACTGGCAACAAGGTCCTTTAGATGGAAATGACGCTGGGGTTAACGCAGCGCAGACAGCGCTTGAAACAAAACTTGGTGAAATAAACGATTCTCGCTTCGATTTGAAAGTTCAGGAAATTATGTTTACAAGACTCTCGCAAAAAATCTCTACACTCGATCCAAATGATTTATACTTTCAGGAGAATGCCAAAGAACTAAAAAACATCGCCGATCATTTTGGCTTAACCGAAATGCAAGACCGAGAATCTGGTCAAACTTTGGACGGATTGTTGCTTGATCAGTTCTGCAACAATTACGATATTCATGGTTTTGCTGCTCGAAATGCCGAGAAGAATGGATCAGGAATTTGGCATGTCGCCGATGATTTATTTGCAAAAGATCGAGAAAATCCTGAAGCAGTTATTGAGGCAATTCAGAGAAGAGTTGCGGTA
This sequence comes from Rickettsiales bacterium, assembly GCA_947455845.1. Classification (GTDB taxonomy): domain Bacteria; phylum Pseudomonadota; class Alphaproteobacteria; order Rickettsiales; family UBA1997; genus UBA2645. Next base: position 3,170 of record CANGQE010000063.1, on the reverse strand, counting down.
AAAGATGATTTGTCTCAAGTCATTCAAGGCATCAAAGAAAACACACTTTCAGCATTGGATCTTGCAGCAACTGATCGTCAGGTAGATTTAAATGGAGACGAAGCTACAAGAAGCTTTGCCGAAAGAATTCGCCCCTCAAAAAATAAATCGGAAAACAGTCAAAGCTCTGCCGGAGATCTTGCCAAAAGCTCATTATTTGCAGATCGCTTTAGATCTAAAAAAGCAGGGTCCGTAACATCAAAAGAGCGTTAATAAAATAATTATCCATTATACATGCAAAGAGGTAAAAAAGAAAATAATGACACTTAAAAACTATCTCTAACCTTATTTAGTATGAGTAGAGACTTTTTGACTTACATCGCCATCCTTACGCCCTCTAAGAAAAATAGGCATTTCTGGAAATAGAAAAGTGACTTATAATCAATAAAGTCAATGTTCCAGTCAAAATCCCGTGGTGGTTTTACCCTGTTTATGCAATTTCACCCATTACTCTACCTTCATAACCAAAATCATCATGTATTGCCTTGCTTAAGCCACCAACTCCGTAACTTCCTCTATCCAAAACTTCATTACCAGCGTTAACAATCGCCTCCGCATTGCTTTCTAAAATATTTGCATTGCAAGTTTTTATCTTAATTGGGGCACTCTTCATTTTTTTACTAATTTAGTGTTGATTACCAATCGCAATTTTTACTTCTTGCAAATTTGCCTCGGCTTTAGCTGCACGTTCTCCATATTCCACTTCCGATAGCTTTGCAAATTTCTCAACCACATCGTCAGAAATAAATGTCAGGCGCAAACCTACGGATTTTCCGCCTTTGCGACCAGAATAAATTCCGCAGGCCTCACATTCTTTTTGAAAAGCCGCCGAGAATTTTTTGGCCTCAACCGCTGGAATGCCAAGGATATCTTCAATTTCACTGGCTGGTTTAAGATATTCGCCTTGCGCATTTGCTTCATTCTTAATGCCACCTCTTTCTTTAGCTTTGGCGATAATCGCCAGAACCTGCCGCTGCGTCAGGCTTTGTCTTGTTGGCCCATCCTCACTACCCGCTGCAACTTTTAAGAGAATGTCGATGAAAGTATCCTTGATCTCAGATGTGTCTGATTTTTCTTTACCGTAAATTCCATCCACCACTTTAAATTTATTAGCCCGATTATTTGGATTGAGAGAGCCATCTGGATCTTCAGCAACATACCAAATATGCTTTTCATTAAGTGTCATTAGTGGTGAAAATAAAGACGCCTTAACATTCCTCGATGGTTTTTCAATAACAATTTCGGCACCACCTTGATCTTGCGAACTCCTTTTCCATGGGGTCTCTGACTTATCGCTCTTTTGCATTAAATCAAAATTTGTCTGAAATAAATTTTGCTCTATTAAATCCAAAACAGCCGGCCTCTGCTCTTTGTTTTTAGGGTCGATGGCAAAAATTGAGATTTCTTCAAATTTAGATCTGAAATCGCGCAATACTCCGCCAATTACTTGCGCCGCCTCTTCTTCTGGATATTGAAAAACACCGATTGACAAAACTGGTACGGCGATTTTTTTAACACCCCTTTCCAAAGCTTTCTCTAGCAAGGCTTTATAAGTACTTTCTAAAGCCTGTTTTCTAGCTGCAATTTTACCGCTCGCTACTTCTTCAGCATCACCTTTTCTAAAACTCTAAATTCATCCCTTCTACAATCTGGGCCAACTGCGTGAATTACAAATTTTACTCCCCTTGATTCGATTTGTTGTGTTGTTGAATTTAAATCAGAGCCAATCTCAGCAACTGCAACCTCCCCACTTCGCAACTTTGTTGCCTTCACTTTTATTTGCACTTGTTCGTGATAAGGAGTTTTTGTTGCTGCAGTTGTAGGTTTTTTATTTTTCGTATCCCAAAATAATGGTTTCCCACCACCATCTTTAGCCTGCTCTTCTTCTAAAACTGCATTTCCTTCGGCATCACGGGCGCCAACATATATTTCACAATCTTCAGTAGCCGCACCACCTTTCAACAGCGCTTTTACAAGATTGCTTTCCTTGCTTTTAAAATAGAATCCTCTTTTCTCATCTAAACGAAGAACTTCTTCTCCATACCCAAATTCATCATGAACCGCCTTGCTTAAGCCACTTACCCCGTAATTACCCATATCAAGCACTTCGTTACCAGCGTTGACAATGGCATCGGTTGTAGCTGTTAGAATATCAGCATTGTAAGTCCGAATATTTGTGGAACGTCTTAGGTCATTAGCCCAGAAATATCTAGCCCTCTCCAAAGTCATTTCCCGAACTTCTTTTTTCAAAGTCACTGGCCCAAACCACCCTCCAACAAGAGTGACCACTTCTGCCTCAGCAGTTTTTTCAGAAACATTAATATCTGCACCAGACTGAACATATTCAGTTCTCTCCGGTCCAACTTGCGATATTTGCAAATATAATTTCTCCGCTTGCAGCATTTTATTTAGCCTATTTAGCTCGGATAGATTTTTGCTCGTCTCCGCTTCCTGAATTTTTAATTCTATCGCCTCTATCTTTTGTTTAATTGATTCAGCAACGTTGAGTTCTATTCCAGAAAAATAATTGTCCTTTTGCCAATCCCACGCATCACTCCAGCGATTAACATCCTTCTTGTAATAACTGTACAAACTCCCCGGAAACTTTCTGTCATCAGGTGTGGATCCTCTAGCGGCCTCCTCTTCACTCACAAGAGGTCTAGGCTTTATTCCAGCTTCGTAAAAATCTTTTTCAATCGCATTTAATCTTGCCGTCCAAGCTTCATCGCTTTCCCCAGTTTTTTCACCTTGCGCATAAAGAATTATTGCAAGCCTTGGTTTAGTATCTTCTTCTGAGTACGAAGGAATTTTCTGCTCGCATTCAGGAAGTTGCTGGTAATTAAAGTAGCCTTTTTTAATTAAAATTTCAGTAGCCTTATTTAAATCATCAGGCTCAACAGATATGAAAACTTTAAACTTATTTTCATTGAGAGATTTGCCCTGGTTTCCCCAAAACCAACCAGAATAATTAGCGGCTTTTTCAGAATTTACACCTTCTTTATAATCACGCCACAAAGCCTCATTCTCTTGTAACGCTGTTTTTTCAGCTGCTTTAGGAGCGGTGGCCGTAGAAATTAAATCTGCCGCAGCTACGTCATTATTAATTGCTCCAGCCTCCGGCATTTCAGCAC
>CANGQE010000062.1 GCA_947455845.1 Rickettsiales bacterium | reverse complement strand
CTTTTTCAGAGAGGTTAAAATCCATTTTATTGTTGTACTTCTTCTTGCTTTTCTAGGCTTTTCAAAAGTTTTTCGTTAACTTGAACGGGATTTATTTTAAGCAAGAAAGCATTGTATTCTTGCAGAACTTCGGTTCTGAAAGCTTCAGCAGCCTTTTGCTTAGCTTGTTCAAATTGAGTTGAAGTAGTGGCCGGTTTTTTAATTTCTCGCAAAACTCCAATTGAAAATTCTTGATCTCCGGCTGGTAGAACCGAAGTAGCCTGATTGATTTTTAGCGAAAATAACTCATCCAGAAATTTGCTTGGATAAGCCATTTGGCGTCCTTGCAAATTAAGAAAGAAAACCCGCGGAAACTCACTATTTTTTTCAATCTTAACTTTGTGTTTTGCCGCAATTTGGACAACTTGGGTAGGGTTTTGCTTGATTTCATCCCCAATTTTTTGAGCTAAATCTTCTAAAGCTCCCAGCTTTTTTTGCGTAGTTAAATCGGCAACAACTTGCGCCTTAATTTCGGCAAATTCTTGGCTGTGAGCTTCGGTAACTTCTTCAACTTGTAAAGCGTAAAATCCTTCGGAATTTTTAGCGTAGAAAATTTTTGAAGCCTGACCTTGTTTTAGAGCAAAAGTATTTTCAGCAAAACTATCGAAACCTTTGGTTTCATTGACGGGTTCGCCATTTTCATTTTGACCTGATTGGCTAATTTTAACTGCCGGTGTAACTGTTAAATTAAATTTCTGAGCAACTTCAGCTAATGAATTTGTGGTCAAAAGCATGTCGTCAATTTCGGAAATTTTAGCATGGATAATTTTTTCCTCTCTTTCTGCGGACATTCTTTGTTTGACGCTGTTTTTTACTTCAGCCAAAGGGTAAGGGCGTGCCGGAGCAACTTCAGTGAGTAAAAAAACGTGAAATCCAAGCGGACTTTTAATTGGTGCGCTGTGCTCATTTAAAGCTAGTTTGAAAGTGGGGTCCGAGAGTTCTAGAATGAAATCTTTTTTCAACACTTGTGAAAGCGTAATTGCTTTCAAATCCTTGCCCTGAATATCTTTGGCAAGTTTCTGGAATTCGCCTTTAAGCTTGGATTTATCAGCTTTTGCAGCAGTGTCCAGCTTTTGTAAAAAGTCATTGGCAGCTTCTTCTTTTTCAAATAAAATGTGGTAAAAACTTCTCGCTTCTGGTTTTAAAAAACTGTCTTTGTTTTTTTCATATTCAGCCGCAACTTCTTCTTCAGAAACAGCAAAATCTTTAGCGAAATCTTTTTTGGAAAAGTGGATGTAAGAAACTTTGCGCATTTCCGGCACATCATATTTATTTTTATTGTCGGTGAAGAACTTTTGCGCTTCCTCATCACTTACATTGACAGTTTCTTTAACATCTTTGAGCGAGATTAATACAACGTCAGCTAGGCGTTTTTCTTGTTGGAAATTTTCTGCATCTAGAATGATTTTATTGTTAAGTGGAGCCGCCATGGACATGGTTTGAAGTATCATGGTTGCGGTAATGTCATTAGCAATTTCGTTAATGTATCTTTCTTCATTTAGGCCGTTTTTGGCGAGGAATTTTTTGAATAATTCGCGATCGAATTTTCCGTCTTTATTTTTGAAAGTTAAATCTTTGGAAACGGCTTCTAGAATTAATGTTCTGCTGGCCTCAACTCCCATTTCTTGGTGTAGGGTTTCGATCATTAAGCGATTAACCATGCGCCCTAAAACATCAGATTTAAATTGATTCGAATCCAAATATTTCATGGCTTCTTCACTTTTGCTGGAGGCTAAAATTGCTTCGCGGTCGCCTTGTAACGCTTTATTAAAGGCGTTAATGCCGATGGTGGTTTTGCCAACTTTTGCTACCCAAGAATTAGGGCTTCCTAAAATAAATCCGCTAATACCGAAAAGTACGAAACTTAGGGCCACCATGCCGAGGATAATTTTGAAAAAAATATTACCGGCGAGCTTGCGAAATAGTTGCATGTGAAGGGAAGTTATTTTTAAAAATTAGGGGGAGATTTAAGTCGTTCTTTTAGAGTTGAGCAATTCATAAATCAATTTCTTTGTAATTATCAGTTAGCAGAATGTTAATTGTTAACTGCTAACTGTTAACTTCTAACTTTTCCTTGAGAAAATTTTTCATTTAAAAAAACTGCCAGTCCCTTCCTTTAATTAAATCTTAATCAATGTTAATCGTTCAAAAATTTGGTGGCACTTCCGTTGGGGATATCGTGCGCATTAAAAATGTTGCCAAAAAAGTTAAAGCCGAACTCGATAAAAAAAATAAAGTTATCGTGGTGGTATCGGCAATGTCAGGTGTCACCAATCAGTTGGTTGATTATTGCAATCAAGTTTCCTCATTAATGAGTGATGAAAGTTTAGCTGAGTACGATTCAATTGTAGCCACCGGCGAGCAAGTTACTTGCGGACTTTTAGCTTTGGAATTGCAGTCAATTGGCTACAAAGCCAGATCCTTTCTAGGCTGGCAGTTGCCAATGAAGACAGATGATGTCCACAGTAAAGCGCGTATCGATGTAATCGACGGAGAAGCTTTATTAAAATCTCTCGAAGAATATGATGTGGTGGTGATTGCCGGATTTCAAGGAATTCACCAAGAAACTAATCGCGTCACTACTTTAGGCCGTGGCGGATCCGATACTTCCGCTGTGGCAATTGCCGCTGCGGTTAAGGCTGATTTGTGCGATATTTACACTGACGTTAACGGTGTTTACACAACAGATCCACGCATCACCGACAAGGCGCGCAAACTAAAAAGAGTTACCTACGAAGAAATGTTAGAAATGGCTTACAGCGGTTCAAAAGTTCTACAAACCCGCTCAGTTGCAATGGCCATGGCGCATAATGTTCGCGTAAGAGTTTTATCAACATTCGAAGATGTTACTGAAGCTTCAGGAACAATTTTAGTAAATAACAACGAGGAAATTATGGAAAGAAGAGTAATTACTGGCATTAGCTACAGCAAAAATGAAGTTCATATCACCTTGGCTAAAATGCCAGACCATCCCGGATTGTCAGCTGCAATTTTTGGCGCCTTGGCTGAAAAAGAAGTCAATGTCGACATGATTGTGCAAAATATCAGTGCTGACGGAAAATTTGTCGACATCACGTTCACAACCGGCAAAGACGAACTTGAGCGCGCTAAGATGGCAATTGAATCAGTTAGAGATGAAGTAAAATACACCGAATTAAAAATTGACGACAATATTGCTAAAATTTCTGTAATTGGTGTGGGCATGATTAGCCACTCCGGCGTTGCTCATACAATGTTTAAAACTCTAGCTGACAAAGGCGTGAACTTGCTTTTGATCTCGACTTCAGAAATTAAGATCTCGGTTTTGATTGCGAAGGAATATGGGGAATTAGCGGTGCGAGTGTTGCATGATGCTTATGGGTTGGAGAAGAAGTAACAACTCTCCACGCGTGTCACCCCGCAGCAAGTGCGGGGTGACAAACTATTAAGTTTATTAGCAGAAACTAAAAAATATCCGCCGCACCAACCTTCAAAATCTCCCCACTGCGATTCAAAACTAAGTTCCCCTCTTCATCCAAATCTTCAAAAATCCCCGCAATTACTTTGTCATCTAACCTAACACTAATCTGCTCTCCCAAGCGATAAGCATTTTGCAGCCACAATTTCCGCACTCCTTTAAAACCAAAATCAAGCCAGTTTTGGTAAAGTATTTCAAATTCATCTAAGAAATTTTTAAGCGCTAATTCGGGTGTAATTTCTACGCCAAAATCTTTTAAATTAGCGGCCGGAAAAATTGTGTTGTCGGGGTTAGAGTTAATGTTCAAGCCAATTCCTAGAATTGCGAATTCAGCATCATTGCCGGAAATTTTGCTTTCCAAAAGCAGACCGGCGACTTTTTTTTCATCAATTAGTAAGTCATTTGGCCATTTGGCAGAGGTGGAGTTTTTGACAATTTTAGAGATGGCGAGACGTAGTGAGGTGATTCCAACAAAAGAAATCTGGGCAATTTTTTCTGCCGGAACTTTTGGTTGTAAAACTAGTGAAAAATAAAGATTGCCGCTAGGAGAGCTCCAGCTGCGGCTTTGTCGACCGCGACCGCTATTTTGGGAGTCGGCTAAAATTATTTCGCCGTGAGAAATTTTTCTTAAAAGCGCGGCTTCGAAAGCGTTGGAGTTAGTGCTTTCAAGCTCGGAAAATTGATGAATGGTGAAGTTGTTGTGAGTCCAGTTTTTCATTTTGTTTCTAATGTAAAATTTGGGAATAGATCCTTCAAACAAGTCTAGGATGACGGTAACTCTCGTATTTCCCACCTCGTCATCCTGAACTTGTTTCAGGATCTGTCGAGCAGGCAACTTACCTAACAAATACCCAGTTCAAATCATTCGAAAGAGCTTTGGCAAAAGCATAACCACCTTCGTCAAAACTTTTCAAATACTTCTTCTCAGTAATCTTATTCTTAATCACAAAATTCGCCATTAACCCGCGAGCCTTTTTAGCATTGATTCCAACAATTTTGAAAACCTCACCTTTCTTCTCTTTAAAAGCGATGTTAATAATTTTTGCAGAGATTTTTTTAGGATTAACAACCTCAAAATACTCTTCCGAAGCCAGATTTATAATTTGCTTCGTCCCCCTCGCTTTCAACTCTTCATCCAAATAATCAGAAATTTTATCTCCCCAAAATTGGTAAAGATTCTTTGCCGGAAATTTTAAGTTTTTAAAATTAGTCCCCATCTCCAAACGATAAGGCTGCATGAGATCGAGAGGTTTTAAAATTCCGTAAAGGCCCGACAAAATGCGCAAATGATTCTGGGCAAATTTAAAATCTTTTTCGCTCAGATTTTTTTTGTCAAAACCGTCGTAAACATCGCCGTCAAAAGCCAACAAAGATTGGCGTGAATTTTTTAGATCAAACTTCTTCTCAAAGTTTTGAAAGCGAGAAAAATTTAATTCGGCTAATTTTTGGCTAATTACCATTAATTTTTCGAGATCGGAAACTGAAAATTTTTTTAACTCTAAAATCAATTTTTCAGTTTCTTTTGCGAAATGTGGAGTGGTGTAATTTTTACAAATGAATGATGAGTCGTAATCCAGTGATTTAGCGGGCGAAAGAAGGATTAACATAATGATTTCTTGCTTTTAAAATTGGGGAAGAATTAAATGAAAAATAGTTTATTTACTTATCTAGCAAAGATTTAATTTCCCTTAAAAATGACACAAGAATTACCTTTAATGCGCAAAGCAACCGCTGTTTGGTTGGTTGAAAATACTTCATTAACATTTGCTCAAATCGCCAGATTTTGTGGCTTGCACGAGCTTGAAGTTCAGGGTATTGCTGATGGCGATGTAGCTTCGGGAATTATCGGACAAAATCCTTTTCTTTCGGCCCAATTAACTCACGAAGAAATTGCCCGCTGCGAAAAAGATTCTGCCGGTGTTTTAACTTTAAACAAGAGCGTTTCTAGCCAAATTAGATCTACTGAAAAAGAAGCCGGAAAATACACTCCGATTGCACGTCGCCAAGACAAGCCGGACGGTATTTCTTACTTGCTAAAATATTATCCTGAAATCACCAATGGCCAAATTAAAAAATTGGTTGGTACTACTGATAAAATGATTGATTCAATCAGAACTCGTACCCATTGGAACATGAAAAATATTAAGCCGCGTGACGTGGTTCTTCTTGGTCTTTGCAGCCAATCACAATTTAATGATGTGATCTCGCAAGTAAAATCAGGTGCTGATAAAGAGAAGGAAAAAGAAGTTGAGGAAAAGCCAATCAAAAAAAGAAAAACAACTAAAAAATAATGAAATTAGAAATCGGTAAAGTCTCCCCTTTATTCGCTCTCCATAGCGATGAAGGTAGCGAAATCGCATTGGCGGATTTAAAAGGTAAAAATGTTGTCTTGTATTTTTATCCAAAAGACGACACCCCAGGCTGTACTATCGAAGCTCAAGATTTTACTAAAAAGATTAAAGAATTCGAGAATTTAGATTGTGTAGTCTTAGGTGTTTCTAAAGACAATATTGGGAGTCATTGCAAGTTTATCGAAAAATATAATTTGGCTTTCAATTTGCTGGCTGATGAAGACGCGGAAGTGTGTAAGCAATATGGTGTCATCAAGGAAAAATCAATGTTCGGTAAAAAATATGTGGGCATTGATCGCAGCACTTTTTTAATCGACAAAGTTGGCAAGATTGTAAGAATCTGGCGCTCGGTAAAAGTTAACGGTCACGTTGAAGAAGTTTTGAAGGAATTAGCTAAACTATCAAAATCATAAAATATCATCTTGATTATTTGGCTTTGATAAATAGCTTGCCGCGCTCTTTTACTCAAGGATAGCTTTGTAGCTTGATAGTTGATGATCTTCAAATCTTAGTAAAAATTTTAAAAAATAAACTTTTAGGAGTGTTATGTCTGTAGTTTTAAAAGCAGAAAAAAGGGAAAATCTTGGATCTTCCGCAACTAGAAAACTCAGAAGAGAAGGCCGCATTCCAGCGGTTATTTATTCTCCGGCAGGTAATGTTAATCTCAGCGTGGATAACAGAGAATTCGAGCATGAATATTTCAAAGGAACTATTCTAACTTCAGTAGTTGAGCTGGACCTTGACGGTAAAAAACTAAAAGTTATTGCTCACAAAGTTGAGCTTGATCCGGTTTCTGACCGTCCTGCTCACATTGATTTCTTGAGCTGTGAGGAAAATTCAGTAGTTCGTGCTACTCCGAAATTGGTTTTCATCAACCAAGATAGATCTCCGGGATTGAAAAAAGGTGGATTCTTACACATCGTTCTTCGTAAAACTGCAGTAATCTGTGAAAATGTCGCAGCGATTCCAAACAGAATTGAAATTGATGCAGCAACAATGCAGGTTGGTCATAAAGTTAGGGCTCATGCTTTGAAACTTCCTGCTGGCGTAACCTTAGTTAATAAAAAGAACTTTTTGATCGCTAGTATTACCGGTCGTGGTAAAGCTGATGAAGAAGCTACTGCAACAACTGCTGCTGCAGGTACAACTCCGGCAAAAGCTGATGACAAGAAAGCTGCTGAGAAAAAAACTGATAAAAAATAAGATTGGTTTTGGAGAATTAGAAATAAAAAGGGGGAGAGTCGAAAGGCTCTCCCTTTTTTGTTGTCGTCATCCTTAAAAAGTTCGCTGGTCGAGCGGAGTCGAGACCATTTTAATGGTTGTCTCCCTTTGTTACAGCATGGGCAGCAGGAACCTTTAAATGGTCTCGACTCCGCTCGACCAGCGAAGTAGTGGTGTATTTTGTTTTTGTTTCTACAACGCCTTCTTACCCGGTAATTTCGCAAAAATCGGATCGGTAATTTTAGTCGAAAGCAAAGTCG
>CANGQE010000061.1 GCA_947455845.1 Rickettsiales bacterium | reverse complement strand
CCTAAGATGACAATAACCCCAAATAAGTCATATCTGCAATTCATCAATGAGTTGAAAGATCAAATTAAAACAGCTCGCATTAAGGCGCATCTGGCTGTGAATAGGGAATTAGTTTTGCTTTATTTTAGAATTGGCAAATCAATTTTAGAAAAACAGGAAGAGGAGGGTTGGGGAACTAAGATTGTCCAAAGAATATCTCATGACTTATCGATCGCATTTCCAGAAATGACGGGTCTATCCCATACTAATATTAGGTATATGCAGAGATTTGCTGAGTTTTGTATTTCAATTTGCCCACAGCCTGCGGGCAAATTAGAAGAACTGCCACTTTTTGGAATTCCATGGGGACATAATAGAGAGATTATAGACTCAATCAAAGATCTAGAGCAGCGCTTGTGGTACGCCGAGCAAATCATTAAAAATGGCTGGTCTCGCAATGTTTTAATGCACCAAATCAAAAGTGATCTTTACAGCAGACAAGCAACTCTAAATAAAACCCACAACTTTGATTTAACTTTGCCAAATCCTCAATCTGATCTGGCAACCGATCTTCTTAAGGATGAATACAACTTTAAATTTCTAAGAGGTTCCAACTTTAAAGAAAAAGAGCTCGAAGATCACCTAACAGACAACATTGTTAAATTCTTATTAGAATTGGGAAAAGGTTTTGCTTTCATTGGTAGGCAATACAATCTGCAAGTGGGTGGGCAAGACTTCTTCATCGATCTTCTTTTCTACAACATCGAGCTGCGATGCTTCGTTGTAATCGAGTTAAAAACTGGAGAATTTAAACCTGAATATGCCGGCAAATTAGGTTTTTACCTCTCGGTTATTGATGAGAAGCTCAAGAAAGATCCAGATCAAAGCACTATTGGCATTATTCTTTGCACCAAAAACAATAAGGAAATAAGCAAACACTCTGTGCGTTACATGACAAAGCCAATTGGAGTTTCGGAATATAAAATTGCTGAAGAAATTACTGATAAAAAGATTAGGGAAATTGTTCCAAGTGCTGATGAAATTGAAAATATTAAAACTTCTTAAATGAGTATGAATAAAAAAATCCTCCTAATTATCACCGGTTCAGTTGCAGCCTACAAGGCCATGGATTTGGTGCGTTTGTTGCGGAAAAAATCTTTTGATGTTACTTGCGTTTTAACCAAGGCGGCGGGGGAATTTATTACGCCGTTATTGGCTTCGTCGCTTTCGGGAAATAAAACTTACACGGAGTTATTTTCGGCGGATGATGAGTTGGAGATGGGTCACATTAATCTTTCGCGGCAGGCGGATTTAATTGTAGTAGCGCCCGCTACCGCTGATTTTATTGCTAAAATTGCCAATGGTTACGCCGATGATTTGGCTTCCAATGTGATTCTAGCGGCAAATAAAAAAATTATTTTAGCGCCGGCGATGAATGAGAAGATGTGGGAAAATAAGCAGACACAGAAAAATTTGGAGAAGGTTTTGGAGTCGGGAATAATGGTGGTTGAGCCTGAAACTGATATTTTGGCTTGTGGTGAATTTGGTGTGGGAAAAATGGCAGCATCGGAAAAAATTGCTGAGAAAGTTGGTAATTTTTTTGAGCGTCAAAATCAGCTTCAAGGCAAAAAAATTGTGATTACTGGAGGTTCAACTATTGAGCCCATTGATCCGGTGCGCTTCATCGGCAATCATTCTTCGGGCAAGCAGGCAATTGCAATTGCGCAAGTTTTGCATGAGATGGGGGCGGATGTGACCTTGATCGCGGGCAATATTCGTGAGGCGATTTTTTTGCCGAAAGAAAAAATTATTCGTGTGCAAACGGCGGAAGAAATGTTGGCGTCGGTGAAAAAAAATATTACCAAAGTCCACGCTTTTATTGGTTGCGCTGCAGTCGCTGATTTTAAAGTTAAAAACGTTTCAAAAGAAAAAATTAAAAAGACTGAAGCCAAAGCCTCCTTTGAAAAAGGAGGTGGCGCGCGCAGCGTGCCGGAGGATTTAATTCTCGAACTAACCCCAAATCCCGATATTTTGCAATTTGTCGGTACCTCAAAACAACGTCCACCGTTAGTGATCGGTTTTGCGGCAGAAAGCTCCAACCTTGAGAAAAATGCTAAAGAAAAGCTGCAAAACAAGAATTGTGATTTAGTAGTGGCAAATGACATTGAAGCGGGAGGGATTTTTGGCAGTTCTCAGACCAAGGCATTATTTGTATCAGAGCAGAAAATAGAGAATCTGGGCAAAATATCAAAAGCAGAATTAGCGGCAAAATTGGCGGAAAGAGTAGTGGAGTTTTTGAAATAACTGCAACCTAGTAATCACTTAAAACTTACAAAATTAAAATGAGCAAATCAGAACTTTTACAAGTAAAACCTGCCGAACATTCTGACATCGATCAGGTAATTGAGGTTTGTTCTGAAAATCTGGTTTCAACTAATCGTGAAAAATTTACTGATGAAGATTTTTCTAAGCGCGGATTTTTGATTCGTAAAATGACGCCGGAAGAAGCCAAGGAAATGATTGATGACAAAGAAAACCATTTTCTGAATGTGGTAAAAAGTGGGGATGAAGTATTAGGATATTTGAGTGGATGTGATTTAAAGAAAACCCCGCTCGACCTTCAGGAAAAAGTTTTTAAGGCACAAGAGCTGCAAGATTATATCGCAAAAAACGGTGAAAAAGTTTTTTACCACAAGCAAATTGCCAAAAGAGTAAAAGCCAGAAACGTGGGAAAAAAATTATTATTTTCTATGTTTGAAGATGCTAGAAAGCGGGGTTATGGCTATGTAGTTTGTAGAATTGTTTATCAGCCTTTTTATAATGAAGTATCAATCGCGTTTCACGAAAAATTTGGGTTTAGAAAAATAGGGGAAATGGAAGATAATGGCGCGCAGCTAGGGGTTTATTTGAAAGATTTAAGTGCTTTTTAGAGTATACCATAGCTAATTAGAGAAGCTGATAGTGTAGAATTGTTAGGTGGTTTGTCTCATTAATTTTTAGCCGACAAAAATGGGTGACATAAAAGAGGAGATTAAGATCTTATCTCCAAGGGAAGAGGAGAAAATATTGAGCGTATTTTCTCACTTGGCGATGGGATTTCAAATCGGCATTAATTCTTTTCAACGACAGGCCTTGCACAATCTTACCACAGCGGCACTGCATCCTGATAAAAAGTTTGCAGTTAATCTCTCTTCTTTAACTGGCGGATTATCGGCTAGGTTGTTGTCCCAAGGTTTAGTGTCTTATCCCTGTTTGCGAATTAGAAAATATTTCGAGGAAGAAACTAATCAGCCAAAATTTGTCATTACTTTGGCAACGTCGCTAGTTGACACTACCATAGGGGTTCCGTTAGAAGTATATGGCTCGCTTAAGACTCTAAAAACATTGGGAATTGATATTTCTAAAAAAGACTTATTGATGATTTCATCAAAATCATTCGTTCCGTTTTTTCTGCGTAATGGCATAGCTTGGGCAGCAATTAATGATAATTCTCAAGATAACCTATTTACTAAGGCTTGGAAGGCAGCTATTGCAGGCGCTGTTTCAACGGTACCGCATAATGTGGGAATGAAAGCTATTGAGTATTCAGCGTCAGGAAAATCTTTTTCTGAGGTGGCAAGTTCAGTAGCGCAAGACGTTAAGCTGAATCCGAGTATTTTTCTTAGAGGAGCGGGGTTTAGAACTGCGGCAACTATTGGCTCAACTTTTTGTTTGTGGTCAAAATTTACTCAGATTTTAGAAGATGGCGAGCGTAAAGTTTTTGGTGCAGAAAAACCTTCACCTTCTATTGTTGCTCCATCGTCGCAAAAAGTAGTGGATTTAAAAAAGGATCATCAGAGATAGAGCGATTGTTTTTAAGTTAATCAATTAAAATTAAGTGCACATGTCTAAAGGTAAGAATCTTATAGAATCGATGATGTTGGGTATTAAAAAATATTTGCCAGATATGGCTAATTATGCGAAGTCAGCATTTGGTGGTTCTGTTACTAATATTGTGAAGAATCCAATAATTCCCTTTTTTGTTCCAGAGAAGCAAAAAACTTTTAATAAACCCCAAAGAAAGTGGCATGGAACTATTGGTATTATTGGCTTGGATCCAACCAAGGTGGTTAAGTTAAATAAAGATATCATTGAATATGGAAACTCAGTAGGTCTGACCGACGATCAAGAATTCCCCGAAATTATGTCGATTGGAATTAGGTCCAATCGAGCTGCGCATTTAGAAGATCAGGCGAAGTTATGTTTGGATATCGGATGTGATGTGGTGGTAGTCGCTGGTGATACAGGCAATAGTAGCGAATCAGTATTGCGAAAACGATTAGAAGTTGCAGTTCATCCTTTGCCCCTTTTGTCTAGTCATAAGCAGGATTTTAAGGATCTAGCTAAAAAAGCTTTTGACTATGCTTGTAATGTTGAAAACCCAAGAAGACCGGATTTGCTCTATTTAGAAGATGGAAGTGATTTTAGAAGTGCAGAGGAGAGGGTTGGGATTAATATTGCGGCTGATACTAGAAGTAGAGAAAAAAGAATGAAGGAAAGAGAGGATGATAGTGCTGGCTATCCGTTTTTAAGAAATACTATGTTTGGTGGTATTATAGGTGGAGCTGGCCCTCTAGCTAGTAGCGATCTTTGTGAGAAACTGGCCAGAACTTCAATTCCTTTTATCCATTACAGCGTTAATAGCGCTCCCGGTAAATATCGTTATGAAATGCACCAAGGGCCGTCATTTGTTCCGCATTATCGTAATGCGGTTAAGCTTTTTGAGGATTTGGGTGCGGAATTTTTAGCAGTACCCTGTAATACGGCGCATAAGAGAATAGGAGAGTTCTGTGATGAAGAAAGCCTGAAAAAAGTTGTCGATATCCGCCAATCTGCTTTGGAAACCAATGAAAATGCTGAAGGATTTATTTTGCTAGGCACGAGCATAACAACCGGCGTGGGCGCACCTGACGGATATATGGGAACTTATGAGGAGATACGCCAAAATCATCCGAAGCATGGTCCGTTTAATATTCCATCCACAAAGCAACAAGAAAAAATTATGGAGGCAATTTATGAGGTAAAAGCTGGAAAGTTGGATGAGGCTAAGAGTAAAATTATGAAAGTGGTTAAGGAGATGCGAGAAAAACATGGTCACTTGCCTGTAATTCTTGCCTGTACTGAATTGCCTCTGGCAAATTTTGAACCTTTAGAACTTGTGGGTTTAAAATTTGTAGATCCGGCAGAGGCCTTAGCTTCCAAGGCTGAGGAGCGAGTAGTTAATGCAAAGCTTCTTCGTGCCAAGAGTCAGGTAGAGTCTGTGGAGAATGGTAAGTCAGAGTCTGCGAATCTAAGTTTTGTAAAGACAGGATCTGACAATTTAATAGAGTTTCGCCCTTCAACAGATCTTAAACCTGCTGCAGCTTCTGAAAAACCTCCTGCATCTATCGGAAGCGTTGATGTAAGTCGAGTAGTGCCGGAGCAGAAGAAGGAAAGTGGAATTTAATTAATTGAAATGCACCTAAATAGTTATTTGCAAAATGAATAAAAACCCACGCAAAACTCAGATATTTAAAGCCTCTCTATCTCTGACCAAAGATTTTATCTGGATCTACAGACTTTCAATGGTCGGGATCCTGATTTTTGGTGGCTTATTTTTAAAATTTGCCGTCGATCAAGAGCAGGAAAAAATCGAAGAGAAAATTTTTATTACTGCAGAACAAATCGAAAAATCAATCACCTACAATGTTGATTACCTAAAATATCAACTTTACTACGCCACGCAGCAGATCAAAGAAACCAAGGCTTCCGAAGATAAAAGAAAAATGGAAAAAGTGTTATTTTCCTTCGTCAATAACATCAATAATCAGGTTGATATTTCCATTGCATGGAATGCCTTTTCTTGGGTGAATAAGCAAAATTATCTCTCAGTTGACGGGGCGGTAGGAATTATAAAGAAGCCAATCGACTTATCCAAGCGCGACTATCTGCAAACTACCTCCAAAGTTCCCAATAAATTAGTATTCGGTAAGCCTGTTACAGGTTCTATTTCGGAGAGGTTAATCATTCCGGTTGGGATGGGTGTATTTTCTGAAGATGGACTCTATCTCGGAACCTTGGTTTTCGGTTTGGATATTGAGAGAATTCTGTCAAAGATAAAAAAACTAGTGGGGGATAAAAGCTTCAGCTTTGTGGTAATGCAGGATCGCAACATTGCTTTTGCCTCAGATAATTTTAGCGAAGAAGAAGGCTCATTTGCCAAAAAAATTACCACCAATATTCAGGATACTTGGCAATCATTCGGAGAGGGAAAAATTATTAATTCCCAAAATATTTTTTCAAAAAAAAGCGGCTTCGTTTATCTGCAAGATATTAAAAATTCCCCGTTAAAAGTTTTGGTGTTTTATGATCAGGATAAATCTTATCAGCAGCTTTTAAATATTTTTCTGAAGCATGCTGTCTTCGTTCTTTTGGTAGTTTTTATTTGTGCTGTTTTATTCAAGGTCATTTTTGAAAGAATCGTAAACCCTGTAACCAAGCTGTCGCAATTTGCCTTAAGAATTTCTAAAAAAGATTTTTCCTTCACAACTGATCGACCAAGTAGTAAAGAACTAGCCAATCTTTTTGACACTTTAAATTCTGTGAAAGAAGTGGCGGTAAGAGAGGAGATATTGCTTAAAAGGCTGGAAATGACCAACGCCAAATTATCCAAGGCTAATGAAGCGAAGGCAGAATTTTTGGCAAAATCTTCTCACGACATTAAAAATTACATCTTTGGTATTTTGGGCCTAAGCAGAATTATTTTAGACGGAAAAAATAATCCCGAAATTTTGCAAAGTGAAGAGTTGCAAATGGTAGAAACTATTGCCGATCAATCAGAAGAATTAATGCATTTCGTTGAAGACTTGCTTGATACTAACCAAATTGAAAGTGGCGAATTTTCTTTGGAAAAAATGCAACTTTGCGACATTAATATTTTAATAAGTCGGATTATTTTGCTAAATAAAAGTCTAGCTACTCGCCACCATGTTTTGGTAAAAACAGATTTGGAGAGTGATGTGCCGAAACTGCGCTGTGATATTAGAAGAATGAAGCAAATTCTGGTAAATTTAATCAGCAATGCCATCAAATACAGCCCGCCCAAAAGTGTTGTTATGATTACCGCTAAATACCTTAAACAAGAAAAGAAAGTTTACATCGAAGTGTTGGATGAGGGTATCGGCATGACGGAAAGTGAAGTGAAAATACTTCTGGCTGGACGTGGTAAAAGTATCGATAAGTCCAATTTGGAAAATATTGATTCGTACGGCATTGGCATGCCAATTGTTCTAAGATTGGTCAAGCTACATCACGGCAAGATTGAGATCGAATCAGTGAAGGG
>CANGQE010000060.1 GCA_947455845.1 Rickettsiales bacterium | reverse complement strand
TTATTTAACCTTGGCATTAGACGGTTATTACAAAGAAATGAAAAACCTGCTTGATGAACATCAATTTGGCAATTCATTAATTTTTACGCCTTTTAATTACCAACGCGGTAAGGCCTACGGTGTTGAATTTAAAGCTGATTACAGAAAAGAAAATTTTGACTCTTACTTCAATCTTTCTGCCCAAAATGCTTGGGGAAAAAATATTGTGTCGGGTCAATATATTCACGATTCTGAAGAACTTGAATATATTGCAAATAACCGCATTACACTTGATCACAGCCAAACTTACACTATTTCAGGTGGGGCGTCTTATTTGTTTTTAGGAACAAAATATGGTGCGGATGCAATTTATGGTTCGGGTTTGCGTACGGGCGACAATAACCTAAATACAATGCCAGCTTATTTGCAGGTTAACGCAAATATTTCGCGTGACATAAATTTTGATGTGGTCGGCAAAGTTAATCTGCGCCTGTCTATGATTAACGTGTTTGACCAAGTTTACCAGATTAGCAACGGCTCTGGCATTGGAATTGGTGCTTCGCAATATGGGCCAAGAAGAACACTTTATTTGATTGCTAGTAAATCGTTTTAGCTAGACTTATTGTTTTAGTGTGTGATGAGGTGGAACTCGCGTATCAAGTGCGGGCTTCACCTCGTTGTAAGAAATACCCTTTTAACTCAGATTAGTTTATGACTTTTATCCAACAAACATTAACCGCCCTCAAACTGGGAGGCGCAATGATGTACCCACTTTCACTCTTGTGTATTGTGGCAATCGCTTTGATCTTTGACAAAATTTTATTTTACAAAAAATTAGTCAATTTACCTAAGTCATTATTCAACCTAATCGAAACTTACGATTTTAATTGGGGTGATCTTGAGACCCAATTATCAAAGCTTGAAGGCGACAATACCTACCGCAAATTTTTCTCAGCAATTTTACAAAATAAAAAAAGACCAACTTGGTGGATCGAATCGCGCGCCGCTGATGAAGCTAAATTAATTGAAAAAAAATTAGCTCAAGGCTTGTGGATTCTAGAAACAATAACCACCGCCGCACCATTGTTAGGACTGCTTGGAACTATTATCGGAATGATGAGCTCATTTAAATTAATCGGTGAAGATGGTTTGGTTAATCCGGCCGGTGTAACGGGTGGAGTGGCTGAGGCTTTGATTGCAACTGCCTTTGGTTTAGCAATTGCAGTTTTTTCTTTATTCGCTTTTAACTATTTTTCACGCCGCCAAGATCAGGTGTTGGATGAGTTAGAACAGCTTGGCACAAGGATTATTGATCACATTAAACTTGATCAAAATGAAAATAACTAGAATCAGAAAATCAAAAAAAGGCCGCATCGAAATCATTCCGATGATTGACGTGATGTTTTTTTTGTTGGTCACTTTCATGTTGGCATCATTGTCGATGCAGCGATTGAATGGCATTGCGGTTAACTTAACCAAAGGCAAAGCCGATGCAGTGCAAGTTGAAAATCAGATTACTTTGACGATTAATCGTCAGGGCGAGATTTTTTTAAATAAGGATTCTTCGGATTTAAATAGTCTGAAATCAAAGTTGGAAGTCTTGCTGCAAGGTGGAGATAAAACTGTAATTGTGTTGTCGGACAAGGATGCTTTACAAGGTGTAGTGATGCAGGCAATGCTTGCAGCACGTGATGCCGGAGCCAAGCATTTTTCGATGGTGACTAAGCAGTAATAATTACCGCGCGGACTGGACCCCGTCGTGAAGACGGGGTGACCAGCTTAAGGTAAGAGTGAACACTTCCCCCATTGTCACCCCGTCTTCACGACGGGGTCGCGAGTCCGCGCAGTACAATTTTATTTAACGTGCAAAATCCCTTACTAAGCTTCCTCACAGGATTTCTAATCTGGCTCTTCCTCGTCACCGCTTTTTCCTACACAATTTTTAAAAACTCGCAACAACCGCAAGAATCATTAGAAATAGATGCCGCCAGTTTCGGCGAGATCATCCAAGAAAAACAAATCGCTAAAGATTCTGAAATTCCAAAACCGGATTTAGATAAAAGTTCTGACCTTAAAAAAGACGAGCAAAAAAAATTAACTCACGAGCATCATTTGTCGGACAAGGTTGTGAAAGCCGAACCCGCCAAAACAACTCCACTTTTTTTCCCGCTACCAAAAATACCGGATGATTTACGCGAAGAAGCATTTAAAAGCGAAGCCATGGCACGCTTTTACATTGCAAGTGATGGTTCAGTTTTAAATGTAGAATTAATTAAGCCTTGCGCCAATCCTAGGCTTAATCGTTTGTTATTAGAAAGCTTGAAGCTTTGGAAATTTACTTCAGGTGCAAGTGACAGGATGCAAGATGTGCAGGTGAGATTTGAGGTGACGTGAGGTAAGTTGCCACTTTATTTTGGTATAGGTCTCGACTCCGCTCGACCAGCGGGTTATTGTGGCTTAGCGATTACGACGGTAAAGTAGTAGTCCTGAAAAAGCTAAAAATGAGCAGTAGAGAAAATTCCATGCTGCCATTGAAAGGCCTAGAAATACAAAGCTAGGCTCATCACATCTAATCGCTTTTGTTTTCATCATGGCGATTTTTAAATCTTCTAAATTGTCAATTTCCTCGAGATTGTTTGAGGAACAAGTTGTAGGCCCTTGGAAGATTTTTTTCTCAACGCCGACATGGTAAAAAGAGATGGCGCAATTGATTAGTAAAAATCCGACGCAGCAGAGAAAAGTGATTTTTTTGGATTTTTCAGATTTGAAGAAGGTGAGGCATAGTACGGAAGCGGCGATTATGGCAAAGAATGGTTTGCGTTGATAAAGGCAAAGAATGCAAGGTTGGTATTCGAAGACGAATTGAGAAATATAGGCGAGGGTTAGGGCGGAAGCGGAGGCTAAGGCTAGAAGGATTAAGGTTTTCTTAATAGATCTAGGTGAATTTTCCTGACTCATTATTTACTCAAAATCTTTTTCGCCAAGTCCTTACGCAACTCCACCGCTGGCTGGTCAAATGGATTAATCTTCTTCACGTAAGCAATCAGAATAGTTTCCAAAAACATCTGCATCATCAACCCACCTAAAACTTCTTCATCTAATTTTTCAATTTCAAGAATCCGAATCGGTAATTTTTTGCGGTTCAAAACTTCAATGGTGGTTTCTTGTTCAACTTTAACAATTTCACTTAATTTTTTACCGCCAAATAAAGTTCCACACCCTGCTAAATCTTTAATGTTAAAATCGTGCGGATGTTTTTTCTCAGTTATAAAAGTGAAAAATTTATCTTTTGGTCCATCAAGATAAAGTTGTAATTGACTGTGTTGGTCAATGGTTCCCATTGAGTTAATGGGCACTGAACCGAAATTATTTTTACCCAAAGATTCCGCCCAAAGTTGGCGATACCAGTCAGTGAAATTTTTTAAATTATCAATGTAAGGCATGATTACATTATTGCTGAAGCCTTGCTCGTAAAGGGCTAGTTGAGTGGCGCAAGAATTACTGATGGCGTCTTCATGTAAAAAATTCTCGATAATTTTTTTAGCACCATTTCTGATTTTCTTAACATCAAGTCCGGCGATCAGCGCTGGCAATAGTCCGACAATAGAAAAACAGGAATAGCGTCCACCAATTTTATTAGAGTGGGAGGTGATTTCAGCGCCAATTTTTTTGGCAATCTTAGCAATAGAATTTTCTTCCGATTCAGTAATAAATAAAAATTGTTCAGCGTAGTTTTTAATTTTTTCTTTTTTGATTTGATCTAGTATTATCAAGGTCTGGCAGATGGTTTCAATAGTCTCACCGGATTTGCTGATTACTAAGAAAAACGTATTTTTTAAATCAATTTTGCTTAAGCAATTAGCAACAGTCGCTGAATCAATCGATTCTAAAAACTCTAATTTATTTTGAAATTTTAGCGCACTTAAAGTTTTACCACCCAAACTTGATCCACCAACTCCTAACACTAAAACCTTTTTGTAAGCAGAGATTTTTTTAGCAAACTTTTCAAACTCTTTTAAATCATCTTTAGCAAAAACAATGTCAATTGCTGCAAGTTGAGAAGTGGCTATTTCACTGCGTAGAGCCTGTGCTGACTTTTTAAATTCATCATTAAATTTTTTCAAATTTTTTGCTGAAGGAACGTTTTTAAAATGTTGTAAATACATGGGCAGTTATCAATTAGCAGTTAACAATTAACAGTTGTGGGAGGAATCAATTCTGTGCCAATTGTTAAATGTTAATTGTTAAATGTTAATTAATTAAACTCTCTAACTTGTAATCTTTAAATTGGCTCTTAGATTGCAGTTCTGTTCTTTTTGTGGCTGGGTAGCAAAGTGGTAATGCAAGAGCCTGCAAAGCTTTTATCCGTCGGTTCGATTCCGACCCCGGCCTCCACAAATTAAGAAGTAAGAATTTAGAAGTTGGAATTGGTGTTGATGTTTCTGTTTTGAATTTCCTTAAAGAATAATTATTTTTTCCTCTCGCTAATCCGCGGCGATCTTAAATAAATCGGATCTAAATTTTCAGAAAATTCTGCGCTGTTACCAAATTTCTCTAGTGCCAAAAGGCCAACTAAATCTGCTTCAATTACATCTTCTTCTTCACTCATTTCGAACTTAACATTTTTCTCACTGAGAATTTTTGCTGCGATTTTTTTGCCGGAGCCGCAGAGGAAAAAGTTTGTGGTAGGGAGGATATTTTCTAGGTCGTCTAAACTTGATAATTGGGGCGTGACAGATCCTGAAACAAGTTCAGGATGACAGTAACTGTAAACACTCCCCCCATCGTCATCCCGAACTTGTTTCAGGATCTGTCTTTCAAACTCTGCGTAAAAAAATTCATCCGCTCTTGCATCAAGCACAACAAAAATCTTCTCAGCGCACTCGCGATATTTGTAAGCAATCACTTCGCAAGAATTTAAAAGCATCAATGGTAGGTTAGTGGCTATCTTCAAAGTACGCGCCACCGTAAGTCCAATCCTAGTTCCGGTAAAACTTCCGGGGCCATTTGTTGCAGCAATTAAATCCAAATCTTGATACCAAATTTTATTTTGCGTCAGAATTTTTTCAATTTCTGGAATCAGCAATTCTGCTTGTTTGCCATTTTCGTAAATGGTGTTTTTGGCGAGGATTTGATTGTTGTGCAGCAAGGCAACTGAGAGGGTAGAGGAGGTGGTGTCGAGGGCGAGAATTTTCATTTCAGTTATCATTTAACAGTTAGCAATTAATACCAGAAACCCGCTGGTTGAGCGGAGTCGAGACCTACATAATGTTGGCTCCCGCGCTTAAGACATTGAGCGTAAACTTGTGGTAGGTCTCGACTCCGCTCGACCAGCGGGTTGTGTTGCTGTTAATTGATAACTGACTTAACGCTTGGAACATCCAAGGAAAAAGTCGGAATTTTTACTTCGAAAGTTTCGAGATTGGGTTTTTGCATTTGATAGCGGCCCAGCATTATTCCAGATGGGTAGCGCAAATGAACGCCGCTGGAATATTGGTAAGAAGCATTGGCTGCGATGGTTGGTTGCTCCCCGATTACTCCTTCACCATTAACTTCTTGGACAATGCCCTTCTCATCAATAATGCGCCAATAACGGTTGGTTAATTTAATCGATTCCGAGCTTTTATTGTCGATACGCACATGATAGGCCCAAATAAAAAGATCACCAATTGCGCTAGATTTGCTGTCAATATATTCCGGCCAAACCGTAATCTGAATGTCGTTAGTGGTTGCGACATATTGGTTATTAATAAATGGTTTGCCAAATTCAGGAAATATTTCTTCTTCAAGAGGTCGGTTGGATTTGGAAGTACGAGTCATTGGAATTAAGAATTAGGAATTAAGAAGTAAGAATTAAGAAGTAAGAATTTTAAGTATGTAATCAAGTCCTAAGCCGCTAGAAACCAATTCTTACTTCTTAATTCTTAATTTAGTTCATCCTCTCCGTCATATCGACAACTCTCATCAACTCTTTCAAGTCAGTAATACCGGCGATTACTTTTTCTACGCCGTCTTCAACCATAGGTAAGAAGCCTTGTTTTAAAGCATGGGCTAGCATTTCTTTGCGGCTGGCTTCGCTTACAACTAACTCGTCAAGTTCGCGATCAAAAGGTAGTACTTCACAAATTACCACACGTCCTTTGTAGCCACCACGGCATTTGTCGCAGCCTTCGGCTTTGAAAATTTTGTGAATATTGCTGTGCTTAGGACCAAGAAGTCTTTTTTCAAAGGCATCAAGCGGATGTTCTTTTTTACAATGGGTACAAAGCTTTCTGGCTAGACGTTGAGCTACGACGCAGATCAAGGATCCCGACATTAAATAATTTGGTACACCAATATTCATCAAACGCGGAATCGCGCCCAGAGCATCGTTAGTGTGTAACGAAGTATAAACTTGGTGACCCGTCATTGCTGCTTGAATAGCAGTAATTGCTGTGTCCTTATCACGAATTTCTCCTACCAGAATTACGTCGGGATCTTGGCGGAGTAAGGCTTTAATGCCTGAGGCAAAATCCATGCCGACATCGTGGCGGATGTTGGACTGACGAATCAGGGGAATGTGATATTCCACCGGATCTTCGAGAGTCATGATATTTTTGTCGATCGAGTTGATGTAGTTTAGAACGGTGTAAAGTGTGGTGGTTTTACCGGAACCTGTAGGTCCGGTTAGAATGATCACGCCTTCAGGGCGTTGCACCATTTTTTTGATTAAGTTGATGCTGTGCTCGGAGAATCCCAGTTTATCTAATGAAAGAATCGACTGCTTTTCGTCCAAAATACGCATTACGATATTTTCACTGTAAATCGTTGGCTGAGTTGAAACCCGAAAGTCAATTTTACGGCCTAAAATTTCTGAGTTAATACGACCATCTTGCGGCTTTCTGCTTTCGGCGATATTCATGCCTGACATGATTTTAATGCGCACGGCAATGGCGGGCCAGTAGTCTTTGTGGACACTACGAATTTGCACCATTTTTCCGTCAATGCGGTAACGAATACGCAGGAAAAGATTTTCCGGTTCAAAGTGTAAATCGGAAGCGCCGCGATGCACGGCGTCAGTTAAAATTGCATCAACCAAACGCACCATCGGACTTTTATAATCGCCCTTAAGCTGTGTTTCGTCATTAATATTTTTCTTGGAATTTGGGCTTTCAATTTCTTTTAAAATCCCTTCGATCGACATTTCGTAATCGTAATATTGATCGATCGATTGCAAAATATCGACTTCAGCAACGTAGACGGGATTTATACGAAAGTTAGGCGGGAAATAGCGTCTTACTTGGTCAATTGCTACAATATCAAATACGTCGGACATGCCGATGGTGATTGAATCTTGAGTGTAAGAGACGGGAATTAATTTATTGTGAATGGCAAAAT
>CANGQE010000059.1 GCA_947455845.1 Rickettsiales bacterium | reverse complement strand
TCGACACGGCTCGACCAGCGGGTTGCGTGATTTTGATTAAAAAAAAGCCTCTGAGAATTACTCCTCAGAGGCTTTTTTAAATTCATTTTCTAGAAACAAATTACATGTTTTCAGAAATATATTTTACTGCGCTGCCAACAGTTGTGATTTTTTCTGCAGCTTCGTCAGGAATTTCAATTCCGAACTCTTCTTCAAAAGCCATAACTAGTTCAACTTGGTCCAAGCTGTCTGCACCTAGATCGTCGATGAAGTTTGCAGGTTCTACAACTTTTGCTTCTTCAGCGCCAAGGTGGTTGATGATGATTTTTTTAACTCTGTCAAAAATCTCGTTATTGTTAGACATAAAATTTAAGATTGGTTGATAAGAAAAGTTTTAATTTAAAAAACTGTTTAAGACTTCTGTGAAGCTTAGAGGCGCGGCAAGCTAATCAGCACAATTTAAATAGCAAATATAAAACTACAAAATGTTTCAGATCAACTGCCAAGCCACTTTCGAGCTTTTTTTGGAACAAGTTTTAACCCAAATTCGTCATTAGAAATTTAAGTATTCGTCCCAATTCACCTCCCTCTCCTTGTCAACCCGTCGTAAAGACGGGGTGACAAGGAGAGGGAGGAGACTAGACTGGTAAATTAAATTTCTAATGACGGGATCTGAGTTTAACGCATTATTGCCATTACTTGATGGCTTGAACTTGCGGTTTTAGCGCCATCAAAAAACGGTAGAAGTCCTAAAAATCTATTTAGGAATTTTTCGTCTTTTTTGGTGATCTCAACTTCTCTAACTGGCAACCCTTTTACATCAATTTTCTTACCTTCAAGATAAGCCATTGCTTCAGCTTTTCCACCAACTTCATCAATTAAACCGGCTTTTAAAGCCTGTCTTCCCGTAAAAATACGTCCGTCAAAAACGGCATTATTAATTTTATCACCTCTTCTGTCACGTACTAAAGCCATGAAAAACTGGTGAGAATCAGCGATTGATTCTTGAATGACGCGATCAACTAAAGGATTTGGTTTTTCAAATGGAGATGGGCTGCCTTTAAGCGGCGATGATTTGTAAGTATTTAA
The DNA here is from genome assembly GCA_947455845.1 of Rickettsiales bacterium. Taxonomy (GTDB): domain Bacteria; phylum Pseudomonadota; class Alphaproteobacteria; order Rickettsiales; family UBA1997; genus UBA2645. The sequence continues at coordinate 6,385 of CANGQE010000059.1, read as the reverse complement.
TCTAACACCAAGTTTTTGTGCCAATCCCGTAACTTCAGGAGATTCCATCATCACCCCAATTGAACCTGTTAATGTGCCGTTATGGGCAATAATGTAGTCGGACGCAACTGCGGCCATGTAGCCACCCGATGCCGCCACTGATCCCATCAAAACTACGATTGGTTTTTGAGCAGCGATTTCTCTTAAATCATCAAATAAAATTTCACTACCAACAATACCACCACCCGGACTGTCAATATTAACGATCACAGCTTGGATCGATTTTTCTTCAGCAATTGTTTTTAAAATTGCACTGCGGTCATCATCTTCAAAAATTACGCCATCAATTTTAATGCTGGCGATGTAATTACCAGCCTCAAACCCTTCCGACAAACTGCCGCCAAAAATAAATCTAAAAGCCAGTAACAATGAAAAAACGCCGAGTAAAAACGCAACATTTTTCCATTTGTGAACTTTACCTTTAAGATAAATTAAAGCCGCCAGATTGTCAGAAGAGCTCATGTTTCTTACTCTTTAATTTCTTTTCCAACTACTGAAAGTGATTCTAACACGTCAGATGCAAGACTGCTTCCGATTGTGTTGCCACTGTCAACGTTAGAGTAAAGATGAGCTTCTTGCTCTTCAGATTCCATGTCTTTGATGGAAAGAAGAAGTTTGCCGCTCACTTTATTGAACAACATAACTTTAGCTTCGATTCTATCGCCAACTTCGTATCTTTCAGTTCTTTGTTCTTGTTTGTTGTTAGACAAATCAAGTCTTTTGATGATTGCTTTAAGGCCACTGTCAAGTTCAACTTCTAGGAAGTCTTTTTTAACATTGATCACTACACAAGAAACGATCAAACCAGCTTCGATTTTATTTAATTCATCTTTGAAAGTTGAATTATCAAGTTGTCTGATACCAAGGCTGATGCGTTCTTTTTCGTAGTTGCTGCCCAAAACCATAACTTTGATTTTGTCATCTTTTTTGAATTTTTTCAAAATTTCTTCGGTAGTTCCTTCAGAAGAAATATCAGAAACGTGGATTAATCCATCAACGCCACTGTCAAATCCGATGAATAAACCGAATTCAGTGAAATTTTTAACTACACCTTCAACTACATCACCAACTTGATGCTTCTCAGAGAAAGCTTGCCAAGGATTTTTCTCGCATTGTTTCATGCCTAGAGAAATACGGTGATTTTGTGAGTTGATGTCCAAAACCATAACTTCAACTTCTTGTCCAGAAGTGATAAATTTGTTAGGAATTGAGTTGTTTTTTAACCAGCTCATTTCTGAAACGTGAACTAGACCTTCAATGCCTGATTCGATTTCAACGAAGGCACCGTAAGTAGTAATGTTAGTAACTTTACCTTTAACAACTGAGCTAACTGGGTATCTTTGAGCGATTGATTCCCAAGGATTTTGTTGCAGTTGTTTCATGCCAAGTGAAATACGTTTAGTTTCAGCATCAAATTTGATTACTTGAACTTTAATTTCTTGACCAACTTTCAACACTTCAGATGGATGTCTAACACGGCACCAAGAGATGTCGGTTAAGTGTAACAATCCGTCGAAAGATCCGAAATCAATAAACGCACCGTAGTCAGTAATGTTTTTAACAATACCGTCAAGAGCATCGCCCACTTTGATTGTAGAAAGAACTTTATCTTTTTCGACGTTACGTTGAGTTTCCAAAATAGCTCTTCTTGAAACAACCACGTTACCGCGGATATCGTCAATTTTAAGAACTTGTAATTTTTCAACTTTATTGATTAGGAAAGTGTCATCTGAAAGAAGCATGGTATCAACTTGGCTTCTAGGTAAGAAACAAGTGATGCCGTTAACGTCAACAGCGTAACCGCCTTTAACTTTACCGATAATTTTACCTTCGATGGTAGTTTTATCTTCCAAACAGTTTTTCAAATAATGCCAGTTATTATATCTTCTAGCATTGTCGCGACTGATGATAAGCTCGCCTCTTTTATTTTCTAAGCGCTCAAGGAAAATGTCTACAACATCACCTTCATTAACTTCGCCGTCTCTTTTAAATTCAGCAATATCTACGAAACCAACTGATTTCGCGCCGATGTCGATTGCAACACCTTTGTCGGAAATTCCGACGATAACACCTTTAACTACGGTGCCTTCAACTAGTTTTTGACTGTCTTTTTCATATTCTTCGAAAAGCTCAGCAAAGTTTTCAAAAGCAAAAGGATTTTCCTGCTCTTGTGTGTGTAATTTTTCTGTCATGTTTTTGGGAGTTTTGAAACCTGATGGCACAAGGGCTGCGCCGGCTTCGGTTAGAGATTAATAACTTACGCAAAGTTCAAGCTGACGCTCAAACGTAAAATTTAGAAGCGGTCAAAGTAGGAGGCGAGATTTTAAAATCAAGTTTGGGGAAGGAAAAAGTTTTAAGGTTAGTTTTGAAGTCACTACCGTGTGGACTGGACCCCGTTGTGAAGACGGGGTGACAAGTTTTTAGTTTAGAGAAACAAACTCTCTCCATTGTCACCCCGTCTTCATGACGGGGTCCAGTCTACACGGTAAAAAATAACAGACTTCCCCTATGTCAAAAAAAGAATTCATTTTTAATAATCCCCTACTAATTTAGTCGGAGATTAAATTTTACCCCCCAAAAAACTAATCCAAAATGATTCTAACCACCAAAGGTCGTTACGCTGTAATGGCGGTAATAGAAATTGCTGATGCTAAAAACAACCAGCCGGTTTCATTGCTAACCATTTCTCAGCAGCAAAAAATATCACTCTCTTACCTTGAGCAGATTTTTTCTCGACTTAAAAAATCAGGAATTGTCGAGTCCGTTAAAGGACCGGGAGGTGGATATATTTTACGCAAAAATCACCAAGAAATTACCATCGCCGAAATTATAAAAGCCATTGGCGAGCCCATTAAAATGACACGTTGTGGCGACACTAAAAAAGGCTGTGTTACCGTTAGCACTAAATGCAAAACGCACCATATTTGGCACGGGTTAGAAACTAACATTTACGAATATTTGAACTCAATTTCATTAGGCAGCATATGCAAATGACTTACTTGGATCACAATTCTACCACCAAACTTGCCGCCGAAGCTTTGGCAATAATGAATGAAGTTTATCAACTTCCTCTCAATAATTCTTCCAGCCACCAACTTGGACGCCAAGCTAATAAGCTAGTTGAAGAAGCCCGCCAAGATTTAAAAAATTTGCTCAACGCTCAAAATTATGAAGTAATTTTTACCGGCAGCTCCACTGAAGCCACCAACACTTTAATGTTTGGCATCGATGTTAAAAAAATTCTTTTCTGCACCATCGAACATTCTTCCGTTTACAGCTGCCGCCCCGAAAATAAAGAAATCATTGAAATTGCCGCTTTAGAAAATGGCTTGATTGATCTGGAAGATTTAAAAAATAAGCTCGCCCAAATTTCTGACTCTAATTTCTTAGTCTCAACAATGCTTGCCAATAACGAGACAGGAGCCATTCAACCAATTGCCGAAATTGCCAAATTAGTGCATCAAAAAGGCGGCTTATTTCACTGCGACATCGTACAAGCAGTTGGTAAAATTGCGGTTGATTTAGAAAAATTAAATGTCGATTTCGCCTCAATCTCCGCTCACAAAATCAACGGCCCTCAAGGTGTTGGCGCGCTCTTAATGAGAAAGGGTTTGGAAATAAAACCTTTAATTCACGGCGGCAAACAAGAAAAATCAAAACGCGCCGGAACTACTAATGTTGCAGGAATTGCTGGATTTGGTGAAGCCTGCAAATTATCCACCAAAAAATTACCACTTTACCAAGATGTTAAAAATCTGCGTGATTTTCTAGAATCTGAAATCAAAAAAATTGGCAATGAAAATGCTAAAATTTTCTGCACCGAAGTTGAACGCCTACCTAATACCAGCTACATCGCCACCAAAAACACCGACAGCCAAACCCAATTAATTAATTTTGATCTAAACGGAATCTGCGTTAGCGCTGGTCCGGCTTGTTCTTCTGGAACTTTGGTCGAATCAAGAATTTTAAAAGCAATGAAAGTTGACCCAGCATTTTCAACTAGTGCGATTCGGGTTAGCCTTGGAACTGACAATACTAAAGAAGACGTCCAAAAATTTATTAAGGTTTGGACGGAGTTTTACAAAAGAACTACAAAGTAAATAAAAACCGAGTCCCTCTTCCCAAGTCCCTCCGCTCGACCAGCGGGACTTGTAGGGATTGAAGTTAACAAAAAAACTAACAAAAATGACAATCAAATTACCAGTTTACCTTGACTACCAAGCCACTACCCCAATGGATCCCCGCGTTATTGACGCCATGGTCAAATGCATGAAAGAAGATTACGGCAATCCGCATTCACGCACCCACGCTCTTGGCTGGAAAGCCGAAGAACTAGTAGAAATCGCCCGCAAGCAAGTGGCAGATTTAATCGGCGCTGACCCCAAAGAAATTTTCTTTACGTCGGGTGCAACCGAGTCTAACAACATTGCAATTAAAGGTGTGGCACATTTTTACGGAGCGCAAAAAAACCACGTAATTACCATTGCCACCGAGCATAAATGCGTAATTAATTCAGTGCGCGACCTTGAGCAAGAAGGATTTGAAGTTACATTTTTACCGGTGCAACAAAATGGTTTAATTGATCTTGTAGCACTTGAAGCCGCAATGACCGACAAAACTTGCTTGGTTTCAGTAATGGCCGTCAACAACGAAATTGGCGTAATTCAGCCAATCAAAGAAATCGGCGCTTTGTGCCGCAAAAAAGGCGCGTTTTTTCACACTGACGCCGCGCAAGCTTTCGGCAAAATTCCACTTAATGTTGACGAAATGAACATTGATTTAATGAGCATTTCGGGTCACAAAATTTACGGCCCTAAAGGCATTGGCGCGCTTTATTTACGTCGTAAACCTAGGGTCAGAATTAAATCACTTTTCAGCGGCGGTGGACAAGAACGCGGAATTAGATCTGGCACCAACCCAACAGCACTAATTGTTGGCTTAGGACTTGCCGCCGAAATTGCCAAAAATGAAATGGCCAAAGACACTGCTCACATCAAAAAACTTAGCGACAAATTTTACGCCGCCGTCAACAAACTTACTCACGTGTACTTAAACGGCGATCACCAAAAGCGCTTCCTTGGCAACCTAAATTTTAGCTTTGCTGGAATCGAAGGCGAATCAATGATCATGGCAATTAAAGATTTGGCAGTTTCTTCAGGATCAGCTTGTACTTCTTCTTCGTTAGAGCCATCTTACGTTCTACACTCACTTGGAGTTGAAGATGAACTAGCTCACACCTCAATTCGTTTCGGCATCGGGCGCTTTACCACCGAAGAAGAAATTGATTTTGCGATCAAAACCATCAACGAAAAAGTGGACAAACTCCGCGCCCTCAGCCCGCTTTGGGAAATGATGCAGGAAGGAATCGACATTAAATCAATCAACTGGAAATCACATTAGGGCAAATTAACATTTAACAATTATCAATTAACATTTGGTTGTGTAATCAGATGTGGCAAGGCCCGAATGATAATTGTTAATTGATCAATGATAATTTATTTATGGCTTACTCACAAAAACTTTTAGACCACTACGAAAATCCGCAAAATGTTGGCTCATTTGCCAAAGGCGAAGAAAATATCGGCACGGGATTGGTTGGGGCTCCGGCTTGCGGCGACGTGATGAAATTGCAGATTAAAGTTTCAGACGATGGTGTAATTACCGACGCTCGTTTTAAAACTTTTGGTTGCGGTTCGGCGATTGCTTCAAGCTCGCTGGCGACTGAATGGATTAAAGGACAGAAAATTGATGATGCGGCTAAGATTACTAATAAAGAAATCGCTCAGGAATTGTCTTTGCCTCCGGTAAAAATTCACTGTTCGGTTCTAGCCGAAGAAGCAATTAAAGCGGCGATTGAGGATTACAAAAATAAAAAATCTGAGGCTTAATAATTTGCTAATAGATCCTGAAACAAGTTCAGGATGACGTTGAGAGAAGCTCTTACCCCAGACTCTGTCATCCTGAACTTGTTTCAGGATCTATTTCACAAAGAACCATTTAAAAAACATGCTCCCCAAATTCTCCAACACCGGCAATGCCATTGTTGATTACTTAACCATCACCGACGACGCCTTAGTTCAAATCAAAGAACTATTAGCCCAACGCAAAGAACCTTGCGAAGGCATCAAAGTCGGCATGCGTACTCGTGGGTGCTCGGGCATGTCTTACACCATCGAATACGCCATCAAAGAAAAAAACATTTCCAAATTTGACGATGTCGTAATCAGAGACGACACCGCGGTTTTCATCGATCCTAAAGTTTCAATGTTCCTCATCGGCAGCGAAATGATTTACAAAACTGACGAATTAAATTCCGGTTTCGACTTTGTTAACCCCAATGAAAAAG
>CANGQE010000058.1 GCA_947455845.1 Rickettsiales bacterium | reverse complement strand
CGAAGAGCATTTGGTGATTGGTGATTTATTGGTGCGGGAAAATCTTGATGCAATGTTTGACCGCGTCAAACCAAAAACAATTTTCAATTGCATTGCTTACGGCGCTTACTCTTTTGAAAATGATGTTGATCTAATTTACAAAACCAATGTTACCTTCGCTACTCAATTGATAGAAGCTTGCTACCAACGTGGTGTCGATTGCTTCATTAATGCCGGCAGCTCTTCAGAATACGGTGACAATGCTTCTGGGACCACGGAAGATCAGGCTTTAAATGCCAATAGCCATTACGCAGTGACCAAAGCTGCGGTGGCAAATTTGATTTATTTTTACGGCAAGAAAAAGGGGATGAGGGCGGCGAACTTGCGTCTTTACTCGGTTTATGGTCCGCTTGAAGATTCTTCGCGCTTAATTCCGCAAGTAGTTTTGCGAGGATTAAAAAAAGAATTTAATCCCTTCACCAATTCTGAAATTTCGCGTGATTTTATTTACATTGATGATGCCTGTGAAGCCTTTATTGATACGGCTTTTAGCTTACCACAAAATTGTTATGGTGAATCTTTTAACATTGGATCTGGTGTAAAAACTACAATGGCTGATATTGCTGCCACTGCTAAAGAAATTTACCAAATTGCCGGTGAGCCGAAATTTGATTATCCGGCTCATCAATGGGATGTGGCGAATTGGTATTCTAATTCTGCCAAAGCTTTGTCGGTTTTAGGGTGGAAGGCGAGGGTTACCTTGAAAGAAGGCTTAAGTCTGATGAACACTTGGGTGCAAGAAAATCTGGAAATTTATTCCAATCCACAGGCAACCAAAAAGCCGCTAGATAATTTGGATAAAAAGCATTCGATCTCGGCAATAATTGCTTGCTACAAGGATGCACAGGCTATTCCGGAAATGTATGAACGCATTACTAAGGTGATGCAAAAACTACAGCTCGATTACGAAATTATTTTTGTAAATGACTGCTCACCTGACAATAGTGAAGAGGTAATCAGGAAAATTTCTGAGCGTGATTCCCGTGTGATTGGTATTAGCCATTCGCGTAATTTCGGATCGCAAGCGGCTTTCAAAAGTGGGATGGATTTGGCCAGTAAGAATGCCTGCGTTTTGATGGATGGCGATTTGCAAGATCCGCCGGAAATGATTGAGCAATTTTTGCCAAAATGGCAAGAAGGCTTTGAAGTGGTTTATGGCAGAAGGGTCAATCGTGAAGCGCCATTTTACATGAAGATTTTCTACAAAATTTTCTACCGAATTTTTGCAGCATTTTCTTACATTAAAATTCCACGGGATGCCGGTGATTTTGCTTTAATGGATAAAAAAGTTGTCAAAGTTTTGCTGCGTTTTCCCGAGCGTGATTTGTTTTTGCGAGGCTTGCGAGCCTTTGCCGGATTTAAGCAAACCGGAGTTGATTATTTCCGTCCCGAAAGAAAATTTGGTCGCACTACTAATAGTCTTTTTAAAAATATCGGTTGGGCCAAAAAAGGCATTCTTTCTTTCAGTTACGTACCTCTCAACATGCTGAGCGCCTTTGGTTGGGGAACATTAATCTTGTCAGGAATTTTAATGGCGGTGCAGATTCTGCTGAAAATTTTCTGGCCCGAATCAGCTCCCCATGGTGTTACATCTACCTTACTTCTGGTTACATTTTTTGGATCACTCAATCTTTTTGCCGTAAGTATCATTGGTGAATATATTGCTAAAATTTTTGAAGAGGTAAAAGGTCGTCCGCATTTTGTGCGCAGAAGTGTGATAAAACGTGGTAATATTGAAGCCAGTGACGGTTTTAAAAATATTTTTGGGAAAAATAATGGACGGAAATAAAGCTTTTACAAAAGACGTTAATGAGCATGGCAGCTACGCTTACACTACTGAAGCGCTTTCCGGTCGCATGTCTAATGCTAGAATTAGTAAGTCAATTTTAGGAATGGAGTCGCTTGCCGGAAAAAGAGTTTTAGATATTGGCTGTGGTGACGGAACCTACAGTTACGAGCTGGCACAGCAAGGCGCTGCTTTGATTGTGGCAATTGATCCGGTTGAAAAAGCAATTGAACATGCGGCTAAAAAATATCAAAATGTTACTAATTTACGTTTTGAAGCGGTTGATCTTTACCAAATGGCAATACCACAGCAGCCCTACGATGTAGCGATTCTGCGTGGGGTGCTGCATCACCTTCCCGATTTAGAAAAAGGCATTGAAATTGCCTGTAAACTGGCCAAAAAAATTCTAATAATGGAGCCTAACGGTTATAATTTGGTTCTAAAAATTATTGAAAAAACCTCGCGCTACCACATTGAACATCAGGAACAATCATTTACTCCTTGTAAGCTGCGCCGCTTGTTTGAAAAAAATAACGGTAAAATAGTTTTTGACGAGTTTGTCGGCTTAGTACCATTTTTCTGTCCTGATTCTGCGGCAAAATTTCTAAAGTTTTTTGAAAAAACTTTGGAGTCTTTACCTTTGGTAAGAGCTCTTTCTTGTGGTCAATATATGTTTGCAGTGGAGATAAAGAATGACTAAACTTTACCTAAATATTTTTAAAATTCTGACCATTGCTTTTGCGGCTATTTTACTGGCTTCGCAAATTTACCACACTCTACACTCGTCAATTTGGCGCGATGATGCCGGTTTTGCCCAGATCGCCAAAAGTTTGGTTAGTGGGGGCGGTTATGCCGCGGTTTTATACGATAAAACTTATCCTTTTTACTCGTCATTGGGGCCAGTCAGTATTTTGCCGGCAACTTTAATGCTATTCTTTTTCGGCAACCAATATTGGGTTTCTGGTGTAGCCAATATGTTGCTGATTTGGAGTTTGCTTACAGCAATTTTTGTGGTGGCCAATGGGTTAGTGGGAAAAGACAGAAAATGGATTTTTGGTTTTTTTGCGCTGTCTTTAATAGTGCTGTTTTCAATTGGTGACAATCACGCTACCGAAAGCGGTGACAAGCTTTACATGTGGCATTTACTGATGGGTGAAATTCCAGCCGGACTTTGTGTGATATTGGGTGCATCTTTGCTGTTTTTCCCGCAAGCATCGGTCAGAAAAATGATGGTTGGCGCGTTGCTTCTTGGTTTTGCCATCTTAACCAAAACAATTACCGCGATGGCGGTAGCAGTAATTCTATCAGCATTTGCTTTAAAGGTTTTAAGAGGGAAAGAGTTGACGAGATTGCGTCAAATCCAATTAATTTTTGCGATTGGTTTTTGTGTGGTCGCTCCTTCGATTATTTTTGAACTGATCAAAATTATTTCGATGGGATGGAGTCAGTATTGGGAGATGAAAGTCAATCTGATTGAGGCTTACAAACATAATGCCCTAATCGTTACCTCTCGCAAAAGTAATGGGTTGGTGGCAGCATCTAATGTGACTTATCAGATACAATCGCTTTTGTCTTTATTTGGCTTGGCTGGAATCCTATTAGTGCCCGTAACAAGCTACATCATTTATCTCTCTTACCAAGAAAATCGTAAGTCACCTTGCTTGCTGATTGGAACTATTTTGATGTTCTGTTTTGTGCTGCACACTGTTTGGTGGGTGCGCTTTGGTCTTGCGGGAGCAGGTCGCCATTTTATAACAGCATTGATTTATTACTCTTGTGGATTGTCTTTTTTGCTCGCCAGTCTCAATTATAAAAAGCTCTCTTACCTAGCACGCGGCACTATTATTATTTTTGTTTTCTTGCTGTTAGGAGTACGTCAAGATTCGGCGAAATATCTATTTTATCAGGGCTTTAAAGGTAGTGATGAGAGGTTGCGAGAGCAGTTGCTGGTGGTTGATTCTTTAAAAAATCTTGAGCAAGAAAATATAATCATGGTTGCCTGCGGCAATAATTTTGAGTTAGAATATTTATTGCCAAAAATTGCCAATTTCAAAAATTGCCAAGAGATTTTGGAAAATAAATTTGATCGTCCGGTGATGTTGGTGAATCAGTTATATTCAAAAAATCTGATATTGGCCATAAAATTTGAGCAATATTACGGCAAATTTGAACCCATCCCCCAGACAATAATATCAAGATGTAATCGCAAATATTTGAAAACCGAAAATTTTTCGCTGCTATGGTGTTCAATATAAAAAATATCGGTACTTCTCATCGGATATTTTTTGCCATTCAATTGGCTACAATTGCTCTGGTAATTGCTGCAATCGGTCTGCAAATTTTCTATGTTTTTAATTTTCCAATTTGGCGTGATGACGCTTTTTTTTCTAGTGTTGCCAAAAATCTAGCAAATGGAGCAGGTTACAAAGCTATTTTTTTTGATAAAAGTTACGCCTTTCATTTTGGAATCTCATCGGGGCCATTTGTTATTTTGCCTGCGGCAATATTGATATTTTTTTTGGGGAATCATTATTGGGTTCCGGGTTTAGCCAATATTTTCCTGATCTGGAGTTTACTGATTTCTATTTTTATTCTTGCAGATGACGTTGTCGGTAAAAATAAAAAATGGTTATTTTGCTTCTTATCCTTGCTTTTGATTCTGCTTTTTTCTCACAGTAATGATGGGGTAGGTAAGATGTTTTTATGGCGCTCATTGATGGGTGAAATTCCGGCAGCTCTTTGTATAATATTGGCAGCATTCTTACTTTTTTTACCTACAGTCAAAATAACAAGATTAGCATTAGGCGGCCTGTTTCTTGGATTTGCAATTAACGCTAAATCTATTGCTGCTATTGCAGCGTTGGCAATGATTGTAATGATTGTAATAAAAATCCTTTACGACAAAAAGTTGTCATGCTTGCAAAAAATCAAACACATTAGCGTTCCAATTTTGGGTTTTATTACTCCGCTATTTTTGTTTGAATTGGTAAAAATATTTTATTTCGGATGGCCCCAATATTATGATTTGCAGCTACAAAGTAAGCAGTTTTATGAGCAAAATAGCTTAACTCAAAATTACGTTGCTTGGCATATTTCATTTTTAATAAATTTTTTTAACACCGCCGTACCATTTGTTCCGGTTACAATTTATATTCTCTATCTTGCATATAAAGAAAAGCCGAGAACCTCTCCTATTACAATAGGAACAACCCTTATTTTTTGTTTCTTTTTATATGTTACATGGTGGTCATTGCTGGCTAATCAGCATGCTTATCGCCATCTGACAATAGCGATTTTTTGTTATTTTACCGGCTTATCGCTACTGGTTTGCGGCCTTAGTTACAAAAACAAATTTCAAACTGCTCTAATTAGTTTTTTTATTATCTCGCTAATTATTTGTGGTTTGCAAAAAAGCCTATTTGAGCCTCTAATCCCATATTTGAAAGAGCAGTTAATGGTGGTTGAAGCAATTAAAAAACTTGAAGGACAAGATTTTGAAATGATTGCCTGCGGTAATAATTTTGAGTTGGAATATCTGCTGCCCAAAAGTGGTAATTTCAAACATTGCGATGAAATATTAAAAAATTCTTTCGATCATCAGGTAATGTTGGTGAATCAAATATATTTAGGAGATCAAGTTTTGTCTATTGAGCATGATCAATATTATGGCCATGCTCATTCAATTCCAAAATCAGTGTTAGCAAGGTGCAATCAGGAATATCTTAAGACAGAAAATTTTTCATTATCATGGTGCAAAGTCTAAAAAATATTTTGATTACTGGTGGTTTTAAGTTGCTTCTAATGGTCTTGGCGGTGCTATTAATAGCTTTGCAAATTTATCACATTTGGCACTATCCGATCTGGTGTGATGATGCTTTTTTTGGAATAGTGGCGAAAAATTTGGCGGATTCTTTTAATTACGCTGCGGTGGTTTACGATAAAACTTATCCATTTTATTTTGGCATAAGTTCGGGGCCGGTGATGATCCTTCCGGCGGCATTGATAATTTTTATTTTTGGTAATTATAATTGGGCATTAGGTCTAGCCATGATCTCAATGCTGTGGCTCTTGCTCATTGCAATTTTTTTTACTGCAAAACGTTTATTGCTGGGTGATAAAATTTGGCTGTCGGCTTTTCTATTTTTAGCTTTAGCACTGCTTTTCTCGATCAATAATCAAAATTACGGAATCTACACCAAGGATCATTTAGGCATTTGGTATTTGCTGCTAGGTGAAATACCATCAGCGCTTTTGATAATTCTGGGTACTTTATTTTTATCATCAGCGCGACTGGATAAAAAAAGTGTAATAGTAGGATCAACTATTTTGGGCTTAGCAATCCTTTGCAAAACCATTGCTGCCCTTGCTGCCTTGACAGTATTTCTGATTGTGGCGGTGCGAATTTTTTTCACAAAAGAATTAAAAAAATCAAACAAATTTCAGCTAATATCTCTCTTGGGATGTTGTTTTATTGCACCATTTTTTACCTTTGAAATAATCAAAATAATCTCTCTGGGATGGCAACATTACCGCGAATTGCAGCTAGAAAATAGCGGATTCTACCAATCAATTGCTTTTGTTGGCTACGAGAAAGCCTTTCCTTGGGGTAAGATTGATGACGTCGTAAATCTTTTTGGTGGATATTTCTTTCTCCTGATTTTTCTCGCACTCTACCTAGTTCGCATTTCTTACAAAGAGAGATCGGGTAGTTATTTAGCGGGTATTACATTAATCACCTGCTTCTTTCTACATTTGATTTGGTGGGTTTATTGCTCAGTTTTCGTTAATGACCGCTATTTGATTTCAGCTTTATTTTACTGCTTTGCCGGCATTGCACTTTTGACGGCTAATCTGACTTTTAAAAATAAAATAGGTTTCACCTTAGTTTGGTTAGCAATTTTATTACTATTTTTCGGACGCTTTGAAAGCATTAGTTACCTAGTCAAAGATGGTTTTGCAAAAAATAATAAATTGTTGGAGCAGGTCCAAGTTGCTAGTGCTGCGACTGAACTTAAAAATCAAGGAACTACAATAATTTCCTGCGGTCTTAATTCTGAGCTAGAATATTTATTGCCCAATAGTGCCAATTTTAAAAATTGTTTCGAATGGCTTAAAGAAAATAGTGGTCAATCTGCAGCCTTGGTAAATTATTTTGTTGTTCCGCAACAAGTTCTTTTTTACAATCCATTTGAGCATTTTACAAAAATCCAAGACCTACCCGACGCCATTAAATCAAGGTGTAAAGAGGAGTATTTCGTTACAGAAAACTTTTCGATATTGTGGTGCAAATAGGTTTTGTAAAATAGATCCTGAAACAAGTTCAGGATCTATTCGCAAATTCATTAAATAACTCTTCTCATGTCCGATCAAATCAAAGTTACTTTTCCAGATGGTGCCGCCCGTGAATTTTCTTGCGGCGTAAGTGGTGCGGAAATTGCTAAATCAATCTCAATTTCTTTGGCCAAAGTGGCCTTAGCAATCCGCGTTAATGGCGAGCTGCGCGATTTATCGCGAACAATTGAAGAAGATGCAAAAATTGAAATCATTACCCCAAAATCAGGTGCTGATGCTTTAGAAATTATCCGCCACGATGCTGCCCATTTGATGGCGGAAGCGGTGAAGGAATTATTTCCTGAAACTCAAGTAACTATCGGGCCGGCAATTGAGCACGGAT
>CANGQE010000057.1 GCA_947455845.1 Rickettsiales bacterium | reverse complement strand
TTCCTGCAAAAATTCACAAAAACTTTTCGGCGCTTCCGAAAATGCGCTCATTCTTACTGCGGTAACATTTAAAATGTAATGCGGTGAAAATCCTGAAAATGCAGGTCCCAAAGCATTTTTGCCGTTTTTGTCAAAAATTAAAATCTTGGTATTTTGCTCGGATTTTTTTACTAAATGCGCCAAAGCTAAACGCCCACAAAAACCAAATCCGACAATTGCGATTATTTTCATTAGCTAATTAATCTTACTTTTTCCGCTGCTGCTTCCGCCGCTTTTTTCTCCCGACGCTCCATTAACATCCCCGCCCTCTTCTGCATCACTTCATTAATTTTTCTCACATGTCTGCTGGTTGTAGTAGTAAAAATAAAAGGGAAAATTGAGTGACAACACAAAATCAAACTAACCGCTGCCAACCACAAAGCTGTGGTGAAAGCGAATAAAAAATGTTCAAAATAATTCTCACCGGTTTCGGTTAAGTGACTGTTGAGGAAGCTGGTTTTTTTCATTGTTAAAAATTCGTTTAGTTAGCAGTTAACAATTAGCAATTAACAATTAACAGTTGGGGGGAGGTGTTAACCCGAGGACCAACTGTTAATTGTTAATTGCTAACTGTGTTAAATTCTCTCCACTTCAGCAATCTTTTTCGAAATACGCAAGACCGACAAAATCTCTTCCAAATGGTCCACGCTTTTTACTTCAATGTCGATTAGTAATTCAAAATAATCTGCCGAGCGATTGGTGAGTTTAATGTTGCTAATATTGACCTTTTTCTTGGAAATAATACTGCTCACATCAGCAAGGCTTTCCGACCTATTTTCGACGACGATTCTGATTTTAGTGACGTACATTTGGTCTCCGATTTCGTCGTCATTTTTCCAGCAAACATCCAGCACTCTTTGGGGAGTCAAAACTAAATTTTTTAAATTACGGCAATTTTGGTTGTGAATTGTCACACCAACTCCCGTATTAATAATGCCGACAATCGGATCACCCGGAATCGGGTTGCAACAGCCGGCGTAATGCATTGCCATTCCGGCAACTAGGCCTTCAATTGGCAAAGAGTAATTTACTTTTTTCTTTTCTACCGTGGCTTTGGTTAGTTTGACGGGCTTAGTTTCTTCTTTAAATTCGGGATAAGCCACCCTCAAAACATCCTGCCTTGAAATCAATCCTTCCGCAACTTTAACGCACAAATCGGCAACGGTTTTTTTGTGAAAAACTGTCAAAGTTTTTTCCAAAACCTTGTCGGTTAAATCTAAATTTTTGGAAGCAAAAAACTTATTTAAAATAGCGCGGCCCAGCGTGGCGTATTCACCAAATTTTTCGCTGCGGATGAAACTTTTAATGGCGGTGCGCGCTTTGGAAGT
This sequence comes from Rickettsiales bacterium, assembly GCA_947455845.1. Taxonomy (GTDB): domain Bacteria; phylum Pseudomonadota; class Alphaproteobacteria; order Rickettsiales; family UBA1997; genus UBA2645. The sequence goes on along the minus strand of CANGQE010000057.1, from coordinate 6,176 downwards.
AGCGGCAAATTGTAGCCAATTTGGTGAAGGTTTGGCGTTTTTGGCTGTGATAATTTCAACTTGGTCACCATTTTCTAACTTCTGGCGCAAGGGAGCAATGGCACCATTTACTTTGGCGGAGATGCAACTATTTCCTACTTCGGAATGCACTTCGTAAGCAAAATCAATGACGGTAGCACCAAATGGTAAGTTAAAGATGTCGCCATTGGGAGTGAAACAAAAAACTTCATTTTTATGCATTGAAAATTTGTGATTTTTCAAAGCTTCGGTGGGGTTTTCAGAATTTTCAAAAAGATGAATCAAATCTCTGATCCAGCGATATTGCTCATTTTCAACATTAGTAACGATGTTGCCTTTTGATGATTTCTCTTTGTAACGCCAATGCGCCGCAACACCAACTTCAGAAATTTCGTGCATCTTTTGGTCACGAATTTGAATTTCAATTTTTTTATTAAATGGCCCCAAAATTGTTACGTGCAACGATTGGTAACCATTTTCTTTGGGAGTGCTAATGTAATCTTTGAAAGTTCCGGGAATCATGTTGTAGCACGAATTCACCACGCCCAAAATGCGGTAACATTCGCCAATATCCTTGCAAATAATGCGAAAGGCCATGATGTCGTGGAGATTGTGGAAACCGATATTGCGGCGGCGCATGTTGGTCCAAATCGAGTAAGGCTTTTTTTCGCGGCCGGAAATTTTGCATTCGATATTTTCAGCGGCGAGCACGCGGTTTAGATCTTCAACAATTTTTTCAGTAAGATTTCTATTTTTTTGGCGCAGGTCGTTTAACTTATCCACAATGTAAGCGTAGTTTTCGGGATCAATGATTTCGAAAGCTAATTCCTCAATCTCTTCCTTGACTTTACTAAGGCCGATGCGGCCTGCCAGTGCTGCGTAAATATCCAAACTTTCTTGCGCCTTCTTAACTTTTTTCTCCCGTGACGGCACGTAAAACAGCGTACGCATATTGTGTAAACGATCAGCCAACTTCACCAATAAAACGCGAATATCTTCAGACATTGCCAAAGCTAATTTGCGGAAATTTTCCGCTACTCTTTCGTTGGATGAAACTGCTTCAATCTTCCCCAACTTAGTCACACCGTCAACCAAGCGCGCAATTTCTTCACCAAAATCTTTTTCGATTTCCTCAAGAGTGACGTCAGTATCCTCAACCACATCATGTAATAAAGCCGTGATTATTGATTGCTGGTCTAATTTCAAATCAACCAGAATTTCTGCAACTGCAAGAGGATGTATAAAATAAGGGTCACCCGAATGGCGCTTCTGATTGCCGTGGGCCGTTTTGGAAAGGATGTAAGCTTTCTGAATTAAATGCTCGTCAAGATGGGGGCAGTAAGTGCGGATTTTGGCAATGAGCTGGGGAGCGGAGATCATGTAAGAAATTTAGAATTAAGAATTAAGAATTAAGAATTAAGAACTTCGAAAACTAATTCTTACTTCTTAATTCTTGCTTCTTAATTCTTTTAATTTTCCTAGTCGTCAACTTGAATATTTTCGTCAACAAAGGTGTCGTCTTTTAACACTACACCGCTTTCGCTTTCTTCTTCCATTGATTCAGCAGCAGAGCTGTTAGAAGAAACTATTTCTACGACGCCACGGTTTTTAATAGAGCGCACGATATTTTTCTTAACATTTTCAACATCAATTAGACCGTCAGCAATTTCGCGAAGGGCGATAACTGCAGGTTTTTCTTTGCGATCAAGAGTGGTAGAAGTACCTGACAAAATGCTTTTGGCACGGTTACTTGCAACTAGGCAAAGCTCAAAGCGATTAGGTACAACAATAACGCAGTCTTCAACGGTAATTCTTGCCATTGTGAAATTGGAATTTAGTTTTGAGGGGTAATTAGTGCCCGCACGCTACTTGCGTAAATCAGCAAATCAACAAAAATTAACAATTCACTTAACAGTTAGCAATTAACAATTAACAGTTTGGCCTCGGGTTAGCACCTACCCACAACTGTTAATTGCTAATTGTTAATTGTTAATTTTTTTAAAAAAATGACAATCACAATCCACAGCCAAGAAGACTTCGTAAAAATGCGTGCCGCCGGAAAGCTGGCCGCAGAAATTTTAGATTTTATTGCGGAGTTTGTGCAGCCCAATGTCACCACCGACGAACTTAATAAATTGTGCCACGACAAAATAATCGCCAACGGTGCAATCCCTGCTCCACTTAACTACAAAGGCTTTCCCAAATCAATTTGCACTTCGGTAAATCACGTAGTTTGCCACGGAATTCCTTCCGAAGAAATTTTAAAAAGTGGCGACATTGTCAATATTGACGTCACGGTAATCTTGGATGGCTGGCACGGCGACTCGAGCCGCATGTATTACGCCGGAAAACCCACCGTCAAAGCCCAAAGACTTTGCCAAACTACTTACGATTGTTTGATGCTGGGCATTGAACAAGTCAAACCCGGTGCGCATTTGTCCGACATTGGTAATGCCATTCAAACTAACGCTGAGAAGAATGGTTTCTCGGTGGTACGCGATTTTTGTGGCCACGGCATCGGCCGTATTTTCCACACTGAGCCCAGCGTTTTGCACTACCGCGAAAAAGGCCGCGACGTGGTTTTACAAGAAGGAATGTTTTTTACGATTGAGCCGATGATTAATGAAGGCAATTACAAGACTAAGTTTTACCAAGCTAACAAGTCGGCGCCAAATCAAGAAGCTGAACGCTTGAAGCAAGAATGGGTTGCGACCACTACAGATTTCACCGCAGGGAAAAAATCTTTGTCGGCACAGTTTGAGCACACAATTGGAGTAACAAAGGATGGGGTGGAGATTTTTACAAGCTCACCACGGGGATTGGATTTTCCACCGTACAAAATTTAATTTAGTCAATACCTACCACAACCCACTGGTCGAGCGGAGTCGAGACCTACCTAAGTTTCCTGCTACCCTGCTTAAGACATCAAGCGTAAACTCTGGCAGGTCTCGACTCCGCTCGACCAGCGGTTGCTGCGAGAGGGCTTTACCCAAAGTTAAAATCGCTTTCTTCTAGCTCTAAATTTCCGGTAAGTTTAATTACGAAAGATTGAGTTGAGTCTTCAATTATTGTGACGTTGTTGGTGTTGTCGTAGTGGTAAGTTAGGTCGTTGGTAAGGCTGGTGAAGTTTAGGTCGGAGAGGTTGATTGTGTCTTCGCCTTGGGTGAAGTCTGTGATTAGGTCGGAGTAGTTGATGGTGGAATCACCTAAACTTGTGAAGGTGAAAATGTCGTTGCCGCTGCCGCCGATTAGGGTGTCAGATCCGCTACCGCCGGTTAAAATATCGTCACCGTCGTGGCCTTTTAGGATGTCGTTGCCATCACCCCCAAGCATGCTGTCATTACCTCTGCCGCCAACGAGGTGGTCATTGCCGAGGTCGCCATTTAAAATATCGTCGCCGTCATTACTCCAGAGAATATCATCACCATTGCCGCCATTTAGAGTGACATTGCCGTAGGTAAATTCAGAAGAAGAAAGATCAATAATGTCGTCGCCATTGCCACCGCTAATGGTTTCAACTCCAAAAAGGCGCGAGCCACTTTGGCTGGGGTTGCCGGAGAAAAGATCGTCTAGAAATAGTCCGTCGTCGAAATTAGTTAGCTTGATTGAGTCGCTGCCGCCTTGACCGTCGAAAGCATCGAAGCTGCGTTGTTTGCCCGCTAAAGACACTAAGTCATCACTATAGGGATTGTAGGCCATAAAGGCCTCGCTCCAAGTAGTGTCGCCGGAATATTGGATGACGTCGTCATTCTCACTACCAATTACTAAATCTTTACTATCCACAACCGCGCTGACATGAGCTTCATCCTCGCCAAGTAGCATTGTTGACGAAACTTGAATAATATTAGCGCCAATGGCTGCTTTTAGATTTTTATCAACGGTAATATTGAGAATTGATTGCGTTGTTGTAACTCCATCCGAAGCAATTATGACAAAACTTTGTAAGCCATATAATTCGGGGCTGGGGGTTCCAGTTAATTCTAAAGTAGCGCGATTGAAACTGATCCAAGAAGGCAAATCAGAACCGTCAGAACTTTTAATCACAATGGTTAAGTCATTGTTACTGACGCCGGAAATCAAGCTACAGCTGTCTAATTTGTAAACGAAGCCTTGGTCAATCTGAGCTTGTTTGGTGCCGATTGATTGAGCAAATTTTGTGGGATTAAAAGTTGGCAGAACATTTACATTAATTGTAGCAAGTGACGAAAGCCGATTGCCGCTATCCTTAATTTGGTAAGAAATTTTATCGGTTCCGCTGTAATTAGCATCTGGCGTGTAAATCAAATCAGTTTCAGTTGTAACAATAGTACCGTGCAGAGGAGCACTGAAAATAATATTTCTGAAAGAGAGATTTTTAATTTCGACTTCATCTTCAACGTCAGTGTCATTGACCAAAATATCAGAGAATTTAAGCGTGATTGATTTATTTTCTTCGGTGACAAAAGAATCATTAGCGGCAATCGGAGCATCATTGACCGAGCTCACCGTAATATTAACGGCTCTGGTCACAAAGCCACCGCGGCCGTCGGAAACTACGTAACGGAAACTGTCAGTACCGGAAAAATTCGCGTCAGCAAGATATTTTGCCGCACCCGTCTCGCGATTCACGGTTAAAGTTCCATTGCTTGCATTAGTGAATGAATCAACTTTCAGAATGTCCCCATCTAGGTCGGAGGCTTGGGCCAGTAAGTTAAATTCTGTTAACACATCTTCATCTACAGCCAGCGAAGTAAATGTATTAGTTGGGCTGCGGTCTAGGTTAATACCAAAAGTGTCATTCTGGAAATTAGCGACCGTAATTGAACCAATTGGATTTTGCTTATTGGTAATTAATAAATCGCTACCCACCATTTTTAATAAATAATTTTGTAGCAAATATTCATTGTCGTTAATTTGCTTGGAGGCCTTACCGCTTAAGTTGATGCCGTTAATTACGATCAGGCCATCACTGTCCGAAATAGTGTCATTACCGAAATTATTGGAGAAAATGTAAGTGTCAGAACCAAGACCACCGGATAAAGAATCATTGCCATCAAGGCCGCTTAGTTGGTTGTCGAAATCGTTACCCAATATTTTGTCGGCGTAATTAGAGCCGATGAGATTTTCGATGTTTAGAATAGTGTCGTAATTAGCAATTCCGCCCCAGCCTTTATTGGCGGTGTCGCTTCTGCCTGTTACATTTGTGCCATCCAGTCTAACATCAATTGCGGCGTTAGAATCTTGGTAATCAAGAGTGTCAATGCCGTCTCCTCCATCAATGTAATCAATGCCGGCATCACCGCGAATGTAATCATCCCCGCTGCCAGCCAAAATTTGATCATCGCCATCGCCGGCGTAAATTTGGTCATTGCCACTTCCGGCATCAAAAATATCGGCAGCACTAACGCCGATTAAAACATTGTCAGCAGCATCACCGTACCATGTTGGTGAGTTATTATTAATGACGAATTTGAGTTTGGTTAAATCAATTACTTCCGAATTATCGGCGAATTTAATGGATTCAATGCGGTGATATTGGTGCACGGAATCGTTTAACTCGTAGTAGAATTGATGCTGAACAAAAATGCTGTCTGTAGAATTATTTTTAAAATTTATTCTTAAATCAGTGCCGCTGCGAGTCAGAATTAAATCATTTCTTGTCAGACCTGATCCCAATAAAATCAAGTCATTTAGAGCAGCATCATCGTGACCGTCGTGAGAAATATCTTTGAAGGTGTCATTGCCGTCACCCTTATTAAAAATGTAAGTATCATTGCCGCTTTCACCGCCAAATAAATTGTCATTACCATTACCACCTTGCATTACATCATCTCCGACCTGTCCGTACAAATCATCATTGCCGTCACCACCATTTAAAATGTCATTGTCATATTCGCCCCACAACAGGTCATTGCCGGAGCCGCCGATTAGAACATCATTACCATATCCACCGATTAAAGTGTCGTTGCCATCATTTCCTAAAATATAATCTTTGCCCGAGGTACCGGTTAGAGTAGAAGAAGCGGAGCCATCGCCAAGGTAATTATCAAAAATATTGGTGAGATTATTTTGAGACTGTCGCAAACCCAACCCCCAAATCCCCTCTAAAATCCCCTCACTTTTCTGAATTATTTTCTTGTTATTAATGGCGGCTAGAGCTACTGTTCTCTAGTGCTGTC
>CANGQE010000056.1 GCA_947455845.1 Rickettsiales bacterium | reverse complement strand
GTCGGTGAAAAAACGGCCGGTAAAAAAGCTGTAACGAAAGCAGTAAACCCAATCAGCCCAAGAAATTTCAATGATGGTCGACAATAAAACAACTGAAGCCGTTAGAGCCAGAGCCATGGTTAGAAATAGCGGAACTTGAGTGATGTTGGCTAGAATGAAGCGTCCGTTGACACCACCAAAACTGTCAAACTCCCACCATTCTTGTTGGGGCAAAGAGGCAAAGAATACTGAGAGGCAAAGAATACAAAAAGGAGTAAGAATAATTTTCGGCAGTAAATTTCTGATGCCGGCGCGACTGCTAATTTTAGTGCCGATGCTGAAAATGATTAAGCAGAGAAAAAAGGACGAAATGCCAATTAGTTGAAAAGATAAATCAGAAATATGTGAGCCAAATGAACCAAGCCAATTGTAGATGTGATCGTCAGTTGAAACAGTGTTGAAGGAAGAATCGTCAGGATTAAAACTGAGCAAAGCCAAAACAAAAACCAAAGAAAACCCAATCAAGAGCAATCCGAAAAGCCGGATCAGGAGACGAATGATGATTTGAAAAATTTTGTTTTGGAGCATTTAGGGATGTTTTGGATTTTGTTTTGTTAAATAACACAATACCCTACCACAATCCGCTGGTCGAGCGGAGTCGAGACCTACCTAAGTTTTTACTACCTTGCCAAAGCATTGAGCGTAAACTTTTGGTAGGTCTCGACTCCTCTCGACCAGCGGGTTGCGGTAAGATAGCGGGTAACATGTTTGGGGAGGCTGTCCCCGAACTCTTAACTTCCCGGCAGTGGAATTACAGGTAATCCCGGTAAAGTTAACACCAACGGATCTTCCTTAGTAGATTTTGTAGTAGTTGTAGCTTGTGGATTAGCTGCTTGACCGGTAGCCAAAGCTTTTTCAATCGCAGCTTTAGCCGCAGCTTCCGCAGCCATTTGTTGTGCTTTTTTCTCTTCCTGCTGCGCAAAAAAAGGTGGAATGCTAGAGGTTGTAGTAGCTGCAGTAGATGGCCTCTGCTGTGTTATATTTTGAACAACAGGTGGAGGAGGTGCGGCAATTATTTCTTGAGGAGCATTTCGTATTTCCATAGATGCCGCAGCAGAAGCTGCATTCGCTTTTTCAATGTTAGCCAAATCAGTAGCTTCATTCTCAACGGCAATTTTATTTATTAATTTAGACATAATCACATCTTGATTTTCCTGAGCTACCGCCTGACGTCTTCTTTTTGCCTCAGCTAATTTTTCATTTTCCTTTGCCTTCTCCGCATCAAAAATTCTTTTGAAACTTTTTTGGGTCACGCAAGTTTCACCATTCCAACATCTATTTTTACCGCAGTCGCAACCATAATTCAAAGCCTGAGTACAAATTGTAAATTCATCAAACTTACTTCTGCAATCATCGGTGCAACCATTACCGAATTGGCGCCATACTCCTTTGACTTCCTCGCAAGTAGGTCGGTCATCAAAGGAGGTGGAGCGAGCCGTTTGAGCAAAAAGCTCAAAAGAAAAACATGTACCTAAAAATAAAATTAGGAAAAATTTTTTCATACAAAGGCTAATGATTTGTGTAACTCTTCAATGATTTTATCACCCATTTGAGTACAAGAAATGTGACCCTCACCAACTCTGGCGATGTCTGCCGTTCTAGCACCACGATTCAAAATATGTTCGACCGCTTTTTCAATTAAGTCAGCTTCTTTGGCGTAACCGAAAGAATATCTAAACATCATTGCCAAGCTTAGAATAGTAGCAATTGGGTTAGCTATATTTTTGCCGGCGATGTCGGGAGCTGATCCGTGAATCGGTTCGTAAAGAGCGTGTTGCGTGCCGTCAGCTTGCTTAGCACCAAATGATGCCGAAGGTAACATGCCAAGAGAGCCTGTTAACATTGAAGCAGTATCCGACAAAATATCGCCAAACATGTTGCCCGTTAACATCACGTCAAATTGTTTAGGGTTACGAACTAATTGCATTGCCGCATTGTCAACATACATGTGAGAAAGCGCAATTTCAGGGTAATGTTTGTGACCGACTTCGGTTACAACTTCGCGCCACATTTCTGTGGTTTCAATGACGTTAGCTTTGTCGATTGAGCATAATTTTTTGCCACGAATTTTGGCCAAATCAAAAGCGATGCGAGCGATTCTTTCCACTTCTTTAGAATTGTAAGTCATGGTGTTGATGCCTTGTCTGCTGCCATCGGCTAAAGTAGTAACACCGCGCGGTTCGCCAAAATAAAGGTCACCTGTAAGTTCACGAACGATCATGATGTCTAAGTTCAAAACGATTTCGCGTTTTAAAGTTGAACTGTCGGCAAGAGCGTTAAAAACTTTGGCAGGACGTAAGTTGGCAAATAATTCTAACTCTTTACGAATGCCTAGCAATCCGCGTTCAGGACGATGTTTATATTCCAGAGATTCCCATTTCAAACCACCAACTGCGCCAAGTAAAATAGCGTCAGATTTACGGGCAAGGTCTAAAGTTTCTTGAGGAAAAGGCGTTCCAACTTTGTCGTAAGCAATGCCACCTAAAAGCGCATTTTCAGTTTCAAATTTTTTACCGGTTTCTTTGGTGAAAAAGTCGATTACTTTTTTAGCCTGAGCCACCACTTCCGGACCAATGCCGTCACCGTCTATTAGTAGGATTTTTTTCATGCGTTTTAATGTTTTAGTTAAGATTTATTACAATTAGCAGTTAACAATTATCAATTAACAGTTGGGTTGCTTGATCTGCCACCAAAATTAATTCATCAAATGTTAATTGATAATTGTTAACTGATAAATGTCTGTAGTTCAGCAAATAATTTTTCTTCAAGCTCCTGCCCCTTAGAATCAAGCCATTTTCCAGACCGCTCTTCGCAAGCAAAATAATCCGCCCCCGAAAGTGGTGACGAATACCAAATCTTTTGCGAGGCGGCGTGCCGATTGATTACGTAAGTTTGAGAAGTTTCTTCAACAATGATTGTTAAAATTCCATCGGAATATTCAACATCCAGTTTTGAATTTTTATCCAAATTTTCGATCTTTTCAAAAAGATCGGTAAGAGAGGATTCGCAGAGGGATAGGAAGGTTGATTCGATCATGAGACAAAATTATCAATTAACAGTTAACAATTAACATTTGTAAGAACCCAACTATTAATTGTTAATTGATAATTGTTAAATGTTAACCCTAGGCTGGACGGGGTTTGTAACCCCTTTCACATGTTTGCATCAAAGCAAACAAAAATTTTTTCTTTATCTTTTACTAATTTTCAACCTCAATTCAGAATTTTAATTTTTCAATGTGAGAAACTTGGCACAAACGTAGGGTCGAGGTTGCAAACCCAGACCCGCATCGGAGAGGAAGGTTGATTCAAGCATGAGACAAAATTATCAATTAACAGTTAACAATTAACATTTGTAAGAACCCAATTGTTAATTGATAATTGTTAACTGTTAACTTCAGGGATAAATCCTCCTCACCTCCCACCCTTCCCCACATCTCTCAAAAACTTCTCTTTGATGAATGCGGAATTCGCCTTCTTGCCAGAATTCGATTCTTTTAGGAACTACTCTAAATCCTGACCAAAAAGGCGGACGAGTAATTTCTTGGCCGGCGAAATCTTCGGTAGTTTTGGCGATTCTTTCTTGAAACTCTTCCCAAGTTTTCATTTCTTGTGATTGCTTAGAAGACCAAGCGCCAATTTGGCTACCGCGTCTGCGGGAGGCAAAATAATCATCCGCTTCTTGAGTTGAAACTACTTCAACTTTACCTTCAATGCGCACCTGAAATCCCAAAACTCCCCAGTAAAAACACAGAGCAACATTAGGATTTTTTTCAAGCTCGACGCCTTTGCGGCTGGTTAAATTAGTAAAAAAACAAAAGCCTCTTTCGTCAAAATTTTTTAGCAAAACCATACGCGAAGAGGGGCAGTTTTTTTCATCAACAGTGGCAAGGCACATTGCTGTTGGCTCAACTATTTCTGCTTTAGAAGTAGCTTGAGAAAGCCAAGTAGAAAATTTTTCAAACGGTTCTTGAAGTACAACTGTTTTCATTTTGTTCTTTAAATTAAAGTTCTTACATGGATTTTGTCCGCATCATTCTGAACTTGTTTTTCAGAAAATTTAATAGCTAAACCTCCAAAAGATGCATCCATTACTCAAATTAATAATTCGTTTTGCAATGGTTTTTACAGTGATTTTTATTGCTGTTCAGCCTTACAACTGGTTTTGCGGAATTACCCAAAAGTGTAATACGTTTCATTTTTCTTACTTAATCCCGAGAAAAGAAGGTAAAGACCGATTTAATATCCAACTTAATGTCCTTAATTACAGCAAAAATTTTTCTTTTGAATCAGTAGAGAAATCAATAACCACCGTCCCTCATCGGAAAAATGTAGTTTATTATCGCGCAAAAAATCTTTCTAAAAAAACAATTTATCTTCGCCCCAAACTTAACATTGAACCCAAAGAGTTTGAGCCCTACATCACAATTTACGACTGCTTATGTACCAAAGTGTACAAGTTAAAAAGGGGCGAAGAGATTGAAATCAAGATGACCTTTAAACTTCTCGGATCAATTAATAACCCAGTGATCTCCGAAAGTTATCGCAATACCAACAAACCAATCAGCCTAAGCTATTTAGTTAAATAAAGGCTTTCAAATCTTCAATATTTTGAATTGATTTTGATTTTAAATTTGGACAAGTACGTCCAACTAATCCTGCCAAAACTTTTCCTGAACCGATTTCAACAATTTCTTCCACACCTTGCGCAGCCATAAAAAGCATGGTTTCGCGCCATTTTACCGATCCGGTAATTTGTTGCGCTAAAAGGTCGCGAATTTGGTTTGGTTCTGTCACTAAATTTGCAGTTACGTTCGCTACTACCGGAACTAGCGGTGATTTAATTTCAGCTTTGGCCAAGGCAATTTTCATTTCATTTTGAGCGTCAAGCATCAAACCTGAGTGGAAAGCCCCACTAACAGGCAAAGCAATCGCACGCTTCGCACCTTTAGATTTAGCAATTTCCAAAGCACGCTCAATTGCTGCTTTAGAACCGCTAATTACAACTTGCCCAACCGAATTGTCGTTAGCCACTTGGCAAATATCACCTTGCGCCGCTTCGCGAGCGATCTCTTGCGCAACCTCAATTTCCACCCCTAAAATTGCCGCCATTGCACCAACTGTTTTTTCACCACATTGCGCCATTGCACGTCCACGCACTTGTAAAAGTTTTGCTGTTTCTTCAAGGCTGATGGCCTTGGCAGCACAGAGAGCAGAATATTCACCAAGAGAATGCCCTGCTGTAAAAGCGCATAAATCTTCAAATTTTTTGCCAAATTCTTTTTCCAAAACCGTCACAATCGCAATCGAAACCGCCATCAATGCGGGCTGGGTATTTTCTGTTTTAGTCAATTCTTCACTTGGTCCCTCAAACATTATTTGGGATAAATTAACACCAAGAATATCATCAGTTTTTTGAAACACTTCGCGCGCTGAAGGAAAGTTTTGGTAAATATCTTTACCCATTCCGACAATTTGTGAACCTTGTCCGGGAAATACGATTGCTGTTTTCATTATTAGTTGAATTGGTTGGGGGGATCTATTTGAATTTCTACTTAAAAATATTTTCTACTTTTTCTTTTTTTTGTTTCAATGAATCATTGTTAAAGGTCATCTAGAATGTTTTAGATAAAGACACAACAAAGGGTCGCAGATATAATAGTAGTCGCCTTTCATATCTAAGATTCCCTGATTCATCAGTTTATCTATGTTAGTCTTAACCGTTCTTGCGGTAAGATTAACCTTTGATGTAAATGCTTTGGATTGTGGTTGAGAAACATTCTGCTCATTGGCAATCCCTACAACGATTTTTTCTTCTGCTCTAGAAAATGAGGAAAGCATTACTTCAAATCTTTTGTTTCTCTGATCTAGAATTTGCTCGATCATTTCTAAAATTATTGCGCGATCAATTTTCTTATTACTGTGATTTTGTTGGATTTCATGACATAGTAAATTTATAGCTTCCGGTTGCCTATGCATCAAGTCTTGCAGGTATTTACTATCCTCTTTAGTAATTTTTAATTTTCTCAGAGCAAATCTTTCATTCATGTAAAAGTGATATTTTTCGTAATCAATTTCTGTGATCGTAACATCTTTTCCAAAGTTGGCCAATGGCGAATTTGGTAAGGAAAAAATATTCTTGAGCAGATGCTTCTTTGAGCCAAGAATAATCATTGGCAAAGAACTCAACTGTTGAAAAGCATTACGAAATAAACTTTCCGCTTCGGGAACAAGAGCTACATCTTGAAACTCATCTAGTACTATTAAGGTAGGAATTTTTTTGCCGATTTTCTCAATAGTCTGAAAAACATCTTCAATTGTAATTTTCTTCTTACTTGATCCTGCTGATTCGATTGCAACCGAAGGAATTCCGGTTCCAGCATCAATCGTCATAGTAACTCTTAGGTTTGTAAAAAATTCACTAAGTGAATTGGTAACACTTTTTACAGGAAATGATTCTTTAATGGAGTGCTCTAACCCATGCTTTAGACGAGATGTAATGGAATCAAGATCTTTAACTCCCATGAGATCAACAAAAAAAACAAAGGATTTTTTATTCTTTTTGCGAAAATCATCAATCAGGATATTCTTTACTAATGAAGTTTTCCCATAGTTACGCTGCGCATAGAGGACAATATTTTGTTTCTGATCTATAAGCTTTTGTAGCTGCTTCTTTTCCATCTCTAAATCACAGATATTTTCTCTATCAACTAAACGATCAAAAATAAACTTTTTCATATGCGCTATTGTTATATTTGTTATATGATATGTTTAGTATGATACATTTAGTATAATAAAAGCAATACAGATCTGACTACTTGAGATCCTTGACTTGAAAATATGATGATGTCGTCCCGCGACTCTGCTGACTAGAGGATCATCATCTTCAGTTTTTTGAGCTCTTGTAAATAGATCCTGAAACAAGTTCAGGATGACGCCGAGGATGAAAGAACGCCGAGAGTAAATGATGATCCCCCTCAAGACTCATCATCATAAGCTTTTTCAGGATCCATTTATTCCACATAAGGCCATTAGGTTCCTACCTTTCTTGACAATAATCATTTGAAGCTACCTTCAATTTGAGATTTTTTTCTTTTAACAATTTTGCATCTTTTTCCTTAAACTTTTTACCATCTTGTGCAACGGCAGATTTGCCGGCAACAGACTTTCTGCCACTTTGAGCCGATGAAGAAAAATGCTTCATGATCTCTTTTTTCTTAGCGCTTTTTTTTCCCGAGTTTTGACTCAGCTACCAGTGATCCGATGATTGAGAGCAGCGCTTCGTTCTCGCGTTTGAGCTTGGATAGCTCAAGCACTGCACTTGATTGGTTAGCTTTACGCCCCAGTAAGTTGTAAATTGTTTTTGAAACAACGCCGTACTCTTTGGACAGCTCTGACACCTTCTCGCCATTATCTGTAACGCGACGGATGATTTCTTTTTTTTGAGATTCGGTGAATTCAACTTACTAGCGCAACAAAATCAGTTATTTTAGTATTATAAAAAACCTCAAAAGGAGTCCTAAAATCTAGGCATTTTCTGGGGCAATTATTCATCGTATTTTCAATCGTATTT
>CANGQE010000055.1 GCA_947455845.1 Rickettsiales bacterium | reverse complement strand
GGCGGGACTTAAAGTAACGTAAAATAAAATTGACTTTAGTTTCGTCTTTAATGATCGGAATCTGGTAAATCAAACCTCGCGTTGCTTTGATGTAATCCCCCAAATTAAGCGGATCGCCAAAGTTAATGTTGATTTCCGCACCAAGCAAAAGATTACCTTCAATTTCCAACTCTTCCGCTACTTGTTTAGGAATTTTTTTAATTAAACGCGCCGCTAATTGCTGAATTTTATTCTGCCCCGGTCGTAACGGGTAGTAGGTAATATTCATCGGCACGATGTGGGTGTTAATGTCTCTAAGGTAATCTTTGTAAGAAACAGCGAAAGATTCTTCCAAACTTTTCGCAGCCTCAACATCATTTTTTTCATGAGCTTCAACAATGGCATCACGGTAAAGTTGTGACTTTAATGCCAACACTGCTGATCCGGTGCGCACCGGCCCGACGCGCTGCGGCGTGTAGTTAACGAATCCTTTTTCCCGCTTGATTTCTTTGCTTTTAAGCATGCTACCTTCAGGGTAGATCATCCAATCATATTCGCCCGAGATCAGGTCTTTTAAGATTACGTTGTCACGATTTTTATGTTTGGTTGAAATGGTTCCAGCCGATTCTAAAAATCTTCCTAATGCGCCGTGGTAAAGACTAGAATCCGCCAAACAGCGCACTTGGCGACCGGTATGTTTGTAAATTAAGTAAGGAACAAAAAAAGTTTCAGCGCGCGTAAAATGGTTAGCCACGAACATCACGGGGTGTTTGGGTAATCTTTCCAAACCAGTCACAGAAAAATTTGAACCAAGGATCTTCTCTAGAATTCGAAGAGCCACGGAGGCGTAATGGAAGGTTTTGGTGGGCATGGGATTGGAATTTGGAAACAGATCCTGAAACAAGTTCAGGATGACAGTAAATGGAGAACCTTCCCCTGCTGTCATCCTGAACTTGTTTCAGGATCTATCCCCACTTTTAATTACTACGAAAATTTTTTCTCAAAAACCATTTCGTTCAACTTAGTCAATTCTTTCACTTCAATTTCAGCGCCAGAAAGACGGATTTTATTTTTGGAAGTTTCACCAATTTTGGCAACTACTACTCCTCTTTTTTCAGCTTTCTTTTTAAATTCAGCTACCATGGCACAATCAAGGGAAACAAGGTAGCGCGATTGGTCTTCACTGAAAAGAATTTGGTTTTCATCACCCGACATTGTTGAAATGTCGAGGTCGCAACCGATTTTTTCGTTACACATTTCGAACAAAGCAACCAGCAATCCACCGTCAGAAATATCGTGGCAAGCGTTGATGACAGAGCTTTCGATTAATTCGCGGACGAATTCGGCATTCTTTTTTTCTTCAGCAAGATCAACTTTTGGTGGATTTTTTTGGCCTTCGATTTTCAGAATTTCGCGCTCAAAAAGTGAGCATCCTAAATGACCGACAGTTTTGCCAATTACGAAAACCTCGTCACCGACAATTTTAAATTTAGCGTCACATCTTTTTTGAAAATCTTTAAGCAAACCAACTCCTCCAATTGCCGGAGTGGGTTGAATGGCTTTACCGTCAGTTTCATTGTAAAGCGAGACGTTACCAGACACCACGGGGTAATCCAAAGCCTTACAAGCTTCGGTAATTCCCTGAATTGCCAGCACAATTTGGCCCATGATTTCCGGCTTTTGCGGATTACCAAAATTCAAACAATTAGTAATCGCTAGTGGCTTACCACCAACTGCCGAAATATTGCGGTAAGTTTCCGCAACTGCTTGTTTAGCGCCTTCGAAAGGATCAGCTTCAACGTAACGCGGCGTGCAATCTGTTGACATTGCCAAAGCTTTGTTAGTGCCATGAACCCTTACAATTGCAGCATCACCGCGAGTGTAAAGCGTGTCATTCATGACATGAGAATCGTACTGCTCGTAGATCCATTTTTTGGAGGCGAGATCAGGAATTTGGAGAAGAGTTTTTAGGGTGTCTAGGGCTTGGTTGGACATGAGCGGGAAATTAACAATTAGCAATTAACAATTAACAGTTGGAATCGAGAGTGATGGCTGTAGTAGCGGAACAATGGCGATCAAACCTCAGACAAAAACTGTTAATTGTTAATTGCTAACTGTTAACTGCTGCATTGATTAAGCACCACCTCCAACCTACCTTCCCAGAACTCCTGAATTACAACATTAGGATGGTAGTTTTCTAAGATTTCCGAGTTTAGATCACAAGGAAATTCATTGAAGTAAAAGCCTTTGGAAAAATGTTCCGACATGTAACCGAAAAGATCACCGAAATAGGAATCTTGGTAGGCGAAAATTACAGGAAGGTTTTTGTTGTGGTTGGCGAAGAAATTTAATTTGTGGAAGCGCTGCAATTCTTCGGCACTTGGCTGAACAACGTAATGAGTTTGGACAAATTTTGGCACTAAGTCGTAATTAACATTGGTAGTTTCAATACCCATGATGTCAGAAATGTCACCTCGGGTAACACCATCTTCATGTTCAACAAAATCTTGGCGTAGATGTGGGATGATGTTTAGTTTTTTTGCAATTTCAACGTAGCCGTAATGAGCTCCGCGCTTGTTCCAATGAGTGTCGGTTTTGTGGTAAACCGTCTCTTTTTCTTTGGCTTTTTTTAGAATTGGACGCAAATCAACAACCGGAAAATCAGGATATTTTTTCTTCAAGGCATTGAGAAATTTGTCGATGCGATGTGGTTCAGAAAATTTCATGTAGCTCGGTAAAAACTCAGGGTAAACCGTGCTTTTGTCAGCCGCGATCACCAACAAGTAATCGATGTTTCTGGCGCGCATTTTGTGCCAATTGTTACCAAAAGATTTGACGCCCTCCTCAATTAAGTCGTCACTAATTTCAGCCTTGCCCGTGGCATCAAGCAGCGAATTGTGATTGTCGAAATAAAACCAGCCCTCCTTGCCAATTACGGCGCGAGCGTCAGGTGATTCATCAAAAATCTTGTCCATCATTTGACTGTTAGCCGAAACTAAAGTTTTACGAAAACCGTAATTGTCATTGAAGAATTTTTCGAATTTTTGGGGAAATGTTTTAGCTTCGGAAAAATTCTGCGGCATTTTGGGCATTGGTTCAGGCTGCCTTTTTTCAAAGAGGTCTTTGACGGGAGAAAAGCGAAAGATGTTGTCGAGCAATGGCAAGGCAATGATTGCGGCAAAAATGAGGATTAGGAGTTTGTTTTGTTTCATGCCTTAGAAATTATCAGTTAACAATTATCAATTAACATTGACGTAAGAAGCGTCCCCAACCAACTGTTAATTGATAATTGTTAACTGTTAACTGTTGTTAGAATTGAAAGTAAATAAACGGATTGTGCGTTGCTGCCGAAAGCCTTACCAGCGCCAACACAAAAACCGCCACTAAAATAAAGTCCAAAATCATTGCCAAAATTTTATTCTTGGAAAGTTTTGCGACTGCAATTTTTACCAGTGGCGAATAGCCGATTAATGCCAATCCCAAAGCCATCCAGACAAAATGTGAATTGCTTAAGCGCGCAACTTGGTTAGAAATTTCTGCCGCCTCATTACCCAAAAACATTACCTTTAAAAAGCCGGTGGAGTAAGTTAAATCGGGGCTACGAAAAAATACCCAGCCGATCATGACTACAAAAATTGCGTAGCAATTGCGCAAAACCACGGGGAAGAAATTTAAGAAATTTTTAACGCTTTTCAGACGTTCCAACACTAAGAAAAATCCGTGAAACAAGCCCCAAATCACAAAATTCCAACTGGCGCCGTGCCACAAACCACAAAGAAAAAACACCAAAACTAAGTTGAAATATTGCCTCGCCAGAGAAACGCGATTACCACCCAGAGGAATGTAAACATAGTCGCGAAACCAAGCGGAGAGCGACATGTGCCATCTTCTCCAAAATTCTTGAATGGATTTTGAAATGTAAGGGTAGTTGAAATTTTCCGGAAATTTAAATCCGAAAATACGCGCCAAACCAACCGCCATGTCGGAATAGCCCGAGAAGTCGAAATAGATTTGTAAAGTGTAGCAAACGAGCCCAAGCCAAGCCGCGCTTGCACTTAACTCAGAGACAGGAGAAGAAAAAATTGCATCGGCAAACTCACCCAACGGATTAGCAATGATTATTTTTTTGCCCAAGCCAATGATGAATCGACGCACACCGTAAGTGGTAGCAAAAAAATTGTGACGGCGTTTACTGAGATATTTTTCGATGAAATTGTAACGCACAATCGGCCCCGCGATGAGCTGGGGGAAAAAGGCGATGTAGAGTGCCAGATCAAAAATATTTCTTTGCGCTTTGCATTTGCCACGCTTGATGTCGATTAGGTAGGAAATGGCGTGAAAGGTAAAAAACGAAATTCCGATTGGTAAGTGGATTTTTTGGTTCTGAATTTGGAGATGAAAAATGTGATTAAGATTTTCTACCAAAAAATTGGCGTATTTAAAGTAACAAAGTAGCAAAAGATTAAAAGTAACAGCGACAGCTACAGGAAGGCCTCTTTGCAAAAGAGGGAGGGAGGCGCTAAAAGCGGCGGAAGGGTGATTTAAAAAATGCCCAAGTGACGGGGAAATCACCCGTCTGATCGCTCTGCGATCATCCACCCTCTTTTCCAAAGAGGGCTTTCCTCGCGACTCGATCATCAATCCAAAGAAGTAATTACTGACAATCGACAAGACTAGTAGCCACAAATACTGCAACTCGCCCCACGAGTAAAACAGCAAACTCGCCACCAACAAAATGCTGTTGCGAATATTTTTGGTCACCAATTTCTTCGGCAACGAAAAATAAAACAGCAGCGTCAATGGCAGAAACGCGAAGAGGAAAAGGTTGGAACTGAAGACCATGAGGGAGATTTAAGAATTAACAATTGAGCAGATGAATAGTTTTTAAACGCTAACTGTTAATTGTTAATTGTTAATTTTATTAAAGACTTTCAAAGTCAAATAACCCTGAAGAATTTACAAATTTTTAATAGCTTTAGATGCCGCTCAACGAAACAAGTCTATTAATTCTTGAGTGATGTTCATCAATGAAATTCTGATTAAGGAATTACTCCTTAAATTCTCCCTCCCATTTCGCAACCGCTACACAGGCTGTAGCGTTACCAATTAAATTCGTAATCGCCCGCGCTTCAGACATGAAGCGGTCGATTCCAAGGATTAAAGCTAGGCCTGCCAGTGGGATGGTTTGCACTACTGACAATGTTGCGGCCAAAGTTACGAATCCACTGCCGGTAACGCCTGCCGCACCTTTGGAAGTAAAAAGCAAAATCAAAATCACGCTCAAAAGCTGGCTGGTGGAAAGATCAATGTTGAAGGCTTGGGCGATGAAAATAATTGCCATGGTGAAGTAGATGCAGGTGCCGTCTAGGTTAAATGAGTAACCACTTGGAACTACTAAGCCGACGATGGTTTTGGGACAGCCGAATTTTTCCATTTTTAACATCAAAGTTGGCAAGGCAGATTCGGAGGAAGAAGTGCCAAGCACTAAAAAAATCTCCTCTTTGATGTGGCGCAGAAGCTTGAAAATGCTCGAGCCGCAAATTTTTAAAACTACCCCTAAAATTAAAATCACGAAGAAAATGCAGGTGGCGTAGAAGGAAATCATTAATTTTAGAAGGGGCGCCAAGGCATCAATTCCGTATTTTCCTACTGTGAAACTCATGGCTCCGAAAGCACCGAGTGGGGCTAGTTTCATCACGTAAGCAATGATTTTAAAAAGTATTTCGGAAATTTCATGGATGCCCGCAACTACCAATTTGGCGCGCTCTTGCATTGCCGCCAAAGCAAAACCGAAAAGCACTGCTACCAGTAAAATCGGCAAAATTTCACCGCTAACAAAAGCTTGGAAAATTGTAGTTGGAATGACGTTTAAAATGAAATCAACGAAGCTGCTGTGCGGTTTAACGTAAGCGGCAATTTCGGCAGCGTCAATTGTGCTTAAGTCAATATTCATGCCGCTTCCCGGTTTAAGCAGGTAGGCAACGGCAATGCCAATTAGCAAGGCGATGCTGGTTAGAATTTCGAAATAAATCAGAGTTTTTAAACCAACTTTGCCGATTTTTTTTAAGTCCGCGCCGCCAACAATGCCTCCAACAATTGTACAAAAAATAATCGGCGGTACACACATTTTGATGAGCTTAATGAAACCGTCCCCCAGCGGCTTCATGCTTTGGGCAGCAGTGGGGGAAAAGTAGCCGAAAAAAATGGCAATTACCACGGCGAGCAGAACTTGCAGGTAAAGAGAAGTACGCAATTTTTTAAGAACCCGTCCTAAGTCTTTTTTAATTCTAGATTTTAACATATTTCGAGCGCTTTTTTGATAAAATTTTGATAAATATCCGGATATATTTTGAAAAATTTTACCAAAAAATAAGCCGAAATAGGGTAAAATATGGAATTAAAAAAGACTTAGGACAGGTTCTAAGTAAGGTCATGGGCTTTGTTGATTTTGTAGTTGCTAAGAAAATGGCGTTACTAACTTTTTGTCCAGCAAAAGTTGATTTAAGTAAACTCCTTCATCGGCAACTTTTTGGGGGTGGTTTTTCTGGGATTTGTCGGCTAGAAAAACATCGGCTACGTAGCGGCCGTAAATGTCGGTGGAAGTGGTTTTGATTACTAAAAATGGTGACTTTTTTAGAATGTGTTTCAAGGCATCGGCGCTTTTTTTACCGGCTGCTGTACTCATTTCCGGAGCATTAATTCCGCGCAAACGTAGAATGTCGCGATGTGCGGTTTTAAATCCTAAATCCAAAATCACATGCAAAGTGTCGCCATCAACCACGCGCTCCACGGTTGCTTTGTAAATGTTAATTTTAGGTTTTTTGCTAGCGATTTTGGTAAAAGAATAATTCTCGCCCTCTTTGGTGGATTCGACAATTTGGCCCCCCACTCTTAACTTTTTCGGCAAAAGCGCCGTGCCTTTGAGAAAAAAATTAAAACCGCAATCGATGTAAATTTCTTTGTCACCTTCAAACTTAACCAGATTGTAACAAAAAACCCGCCCTCTTTTGGGGGTGAGTTTTTTGGGGATTTCCGGTTGAACCCTGCGCACACTTTTGGCGCGGATTTCGGAGATTTTGGATTTTTTGACTTGAGCTTGAAGAGTTGCACCACTCCATTCATTTTCCCGAGCAAGATTTTCTAAATATTTTCTCTCTTCATTTTTTTTAATTCCGATCAAAGAGCGGTAATGACTCCAATTTAATTTGTCTTCGTCTTGAGGAATTTTTGGGTAAGTTTTGTAAAAACCATGCATTTTGTAGAGCACAGTTTTAGTAATTCCAACATCACCCTCAAGCTGCTCAAACAAGCTTTCTCCGTAGCCTGATTTGTCATTTTGCAACAGATGCTCGTCAATTGATTTTCCAATTTGCCAAGCCATTTCAACTTTTTTCCTAGTGATGTTTTTTTGAGTTTTGTCAATGTGTTGACGAAGCTCTAACAGCAACTGGCTGTAGTTGTTTAGTAGAATTTTTTTCTCAGTCATTGGGCCAGATTTTGAATTTTCGCCCGACGGGCGACAATTCATTTTTTTTCATGCATTCAGCAAAATCAATGGTTTGCGGGGGGTAGTGTTCCAAAATTGCACTTTTCTTTGCGGGTAGAAACCTCAAAAAAAACACCTCCCACACCGCGCTGGTCGAGCGAAGTCGAGACCTACCCGAAGTTTACGCTCCAATGTTTTACGCACAGC
>CANGQE010000054.1 GCA_947455845.1 Rickettsiales bacterium | reverse complement strand
TGACACGTGGGGGAAGTATCTCCCTGAGTTGTCACCCCGCACTTGCTGCGGGGTCCACGCCGCTTGTGCGGTTTTCTTTTTTTGGGCTGCAAAACTAAAGCATTGTCATCCTGAACTTGTTTCAGGATCTGTTTCTTGGGTTTTCTTTTTCTAGCCTTCTTTTTCTTCTTCACCTTTTTCTTCTCAACAAATTTCGACTTGTACAAAATCGGCTCCGCAATCACCAAATTTACCCCCGTCATTTTATTCACTGGATTGTAAAATTTTCTAATTGATTCCACTTTTCCCACCCCATCCACGTAAATTTTTCCGGTAATTTTAGTGTGAGACAGAAAAAGATTTTGGTAAAAGTTAGCGTAGAAACTGCCCAGTAAAAATATTGAGCAGGCTAGGAAAATTAGAGATCTCAAGGAGTCACGGTTGGCGAGAAAGAGAAGTGAGGAAATAAAAAATAAAGCGGTGACGGCAGAAAAATTGCTGAGGAAATTTTCTTGGCAGGTGAAAAAGAAAGCAGTACCGAAACCGAAAAGGACGGGAGTCCAGAGCCACAGGTTGGGTTTTTCTTGGGTGAAAATGTTGGAGAGTTTTAGCATTTGGGTTGTTAGTGGCGGTGGTGAAACCGAGATTTTAGAATGGTATTTTTTACTTGTGGCACGCTGAACTCCACACAACACGCTGGTCGAGCGGAGTCGAGACCTACCTAATGTTGACTACCGTGCTTAAAACAACTAGCGTAAACTTTGGGTAGGTCTCGACTCCGCTCGACCAGCGGTTAGGGTTAATCGTACCAAGAATTTTTCTTAAAATTTTTCAAAATAAATTCTTTGTGCAATTCCAGCTCCTCTTCTGACACAGGAAATTCACGTTTTTCTAGGGTTTTTCTGACAACTGCAATTGCAGCTTTTTCTTCAACTTGGCTACCAAAAGCAACTTTTTTTGCTGAGTCGAAAGCCAAGCCTGACTGAGCTCCACCCATTAATTCTACGTAAACGTCGCAAAGTAATTCCGTATCTAAAAGAGCACCGTGCTTGGTTCGGCGTGACAGGTCAATGTTGAATCTTTTACAAAGAGCGTCGAGTGAATTGGGAGAACCCGGAAATTTATTGCGGGCTAGAGCCAGAGAATCAATGACGCCCGTAGGATCAATAGCCTCAAAACCTAAAATGCGTAATTCGTGATTTAAAAATTTTAAATCGAAGGAAGCATTGTGAATGACTAGTTTGCCGCCTTTAATGAAGTCGAGAAATTTAGTGGCAACGTGGTCAAAAATTGGCTTGTCTTTGAGAAATTCAGTGGAGATTCCGTGAATTCTAAAAGCATCTTGCGGAACTTCACGCCTAGGGTTAACGTAGGTGTGAAAGACGTTGCCGGTTTTGATTTTGTCGACTAACTCAACGCAAGCAATTTCAATAATTTTGTGGCCGTCGCGGGGGTCAAGACCAGTCGTTTCAGTATCTAAGCAGATTTCACGCATTAATTAATCTCCGTCCGCAAAAACATTATTTTTAGGTTGGCAGAAAGCGCGAGAATCTTGCGCTTTAACAAAACCGGCCACGTCTTGAACGGTTTGGTTAGGAAATTCTTGGGCAAATTGCTCAACGCGAGAAGCGAAGCTGTCTTTGCTTTCGGAAAATAATTTTTTGAAAAAGTTGCGCAAAGCGTGAATGTCGTCACGCGAGATGCCACGTCTTTTCATTCCGACTAGATTTAAACCCGCCAAAGAAGCGCGCTCGCCCATTACGGTGCCGTAAGGAATGACGTCGTTTTCAACACCCGACATGCCTCCAATCATTGCATGTTTGCCGATGCGAACAAATTGGCGAATGGCGGAAAGGCCGCCGACAATTACGTGGTCTTCGATTTCAACGTGACCGGCAAGTGTAGCATTATTAGCTAGAATTACGTGGTCGCCAACGATGCAATCGTGAGCAATGTGAACCCCAACCATCAGCAAGCAATTATTGCCGACTTTAGTTAGCATGGCGCCGTCTTTAGTACCACGGTGGATAGTTACGTGCTCACGAATCTTGTTATTGTCACCAATTACGACTTTTGATTTTTCGCCTTGGAATTTTAGATCTTGCGGTTCCAACCCAATTGATGCGAAAGGGAAAAAAGTATTATTTTTGCCAATTTCGACGTCACCTTCAATTACGACGTGGGATTTTACAATGGTGTTAGCACCGATTTTTACCTCGTCACCAATGATTGAATAAGGCCCAATTTCAACATTGTCGCCCAGTTGTGCCTTAGGACTAACAATTGCGGTTGGGTGAATTTTCTGGGTCATCTTACTCCTTAACTTTGTCAGCAATCATTGCTGAAAGTTGCGCTTCTGCTACTTTTACGCCGTCAACAATTCCTACAGCTGACATCTTCCAGACCGGTCCGCGATTTTGCACTACTTCAACGTGAAGCTCAAGAACGTCTCCCGGAACAACTGGCTTTCTAAATTTGGCCCCGTCGATTGACATAAAATAAACTATTTTGTCTTCAGCGTTAAATCCCGGAGCGGCAGTAACCATTAGAGCGCCGGCCTGAGCCATGGCTTCAATGATTAAAACACCCGGCATGATTGGCTTGTCAGGGAAATGTCCGGTAAAATGCGGCTCGTTGAAAGTAACGTTTTTAATGGCGACAACTTTTTTGTTAATTTCGAGTTGGACTACTTTATCTACCAGTAAGAAGGGGTAGCGATGTGGAAGAGATTTAAGAATTTGCTCAATGCCGATAATTGCTGGGGTAGACATAAATTATTATTTGAATTGATTGAGGGATGCGGAAATGATTAAGCTATTTTTTAGTTAGAAAAAATCAACCGACTAAAATTTGGAGCGTGAGAATAGATCCTGAAACAAGTTCAGGATGACAGTGTGGGTAAAATTTCCCCTTGATTAGAAACAGCTCCCCCCTTTAAATCACTCACCCTTCCCTTTTTACAAACCGTTACGAGCTTCTAAAATGAATATTCCAAAATCTCCTAATAAATTTTCAGGTGCAGAAATCATTGTTAAAGCCTTTATTAATGAAGGTGTAGATAAAATTTTCGGCTACCCAGGTGGAGCGATTTTGCCGTTTTACGACGCACTATTTGTGCAAAATAAATTGCACCACATTTTAACTCGTCACGAACAAGCGGCCGCTCACGCAGCTGAAGGTTACGCTCGCTCTACCGGAAAAGTTGGGGTGATTACTGTCACTTCAGGTCCCGGAGCTACCAACGCTATTACCGGCCTTACTGATGCTTATTTAGATTCAATTCCTTTGGTTTGTATTTCAGGACAAGTTGCAACTTCATTAATCGGCACTGACGGTTTTCAAGAAGCTGATATTACCGGACTTACTCGCTCTTGTACCAAACACAATTATTTGGTAAAAGATGTTAATGATTTAGGTTACATTATTCACGAAGCTTTTCACATTGCGCGTTCTGGACGCCCCGGCCCTGTGTTAATCGACATTCCGAAAGACGTACAAAATAATCACGGAATTTACGAAGGGAAAATGGAAATTAATCGCCCTTCTTACCAAATCGAAAAGCGCAAAATGGAAATTCACCGCGATCAAATTGTTGAGGCAATTGATCTTCTTGAAAAAGCTGAGCGCCCAATATTTTACACGGGTGGCGGCATTATTAATTCTGGTGACCGCGCCAGCGAATTACTAACAAAATTTGTTCACGAAACCGGCTACCCCATCACCAACACTTTAATGGGCTTGGGCGGATTTCCGGCAACCGATTCCCATTTTATCGGAATGCTAGGAATGCACGGAACCTTTGAGGCCAACATGGCAATGTATGATTGTGACGTGATGATTAACATCGGAGCGCGTTTTGATGACCGCGTGACGGGACGTGTTTCGGGCTTCTCCCCTAATTCTAAAAAAATTCACGCTGACGTTGATGATTGCTCAATTGACAAAATTATTAAAGTTGATGTGCCAATCATTGGCGACGCTGCCGCCGTTTTAGAAGCCTTGCTTGACGAATGGCACAGCCGCAAAATCGGCAATCGCAAAAAAGCTATTTCGGCTTGGTGGAATAAGATCAAAGAATGGCAGGCAATTGACTCACTTTCTTACGAAAAAAGTGACACCATTATTAAACCAGCCTACGCCCTACAACGCTTAAATGCTTTAAGCAAAGATTACGCGCCTTTCGTTTCAACTGACGTGGGCCAGCACCAAATGTGGGCGGCACAATATTTGCAATTTGACAGCCCGAAAAAATGGCTAACTTCTGGTGGCCTTGGAACCATGGGTTACGGGGTTCCGGCCGCAATTGGAGCGCAAATTGCTAATCCTGATGCATTAGTAATGTGCATTAGTGGCGATGCCAGTTTCATGATGAATATGCAGGAACTTGCCACCATTAAACAATACAACCTTCCGGTAAAAATTGTGATTTTAAATAACCGCTACATGGGAATGGTACGTCAGTGGCAGGAATTGATTTACGACAAACGCGAAAGCCAGTCTTACATGGAATCACTTCCAGATTTTATGAAACTTGCGGAAAGCTTTGGTATTAAAGGAATTGAATGTTCTAACCCGCAAGAACTTGACGAAAGATTCATGGAAATGATCTCTCACAAGGGACCGGTTTTGTTTAACTGTTTGATTGAAAAATCAGAAAATGTTTTCCCAATGATTCCGGCGGGTGCGGCTCACAATGAGATTTTACTTGGATCACAAGCTAAACTTTACGTCCAGAAAGATATGAACGCGGTTTAGTCGATACTCCCCTCGACCAGTGGATTAGTTAACGATTTTATCCTCTAAAGCCATGCCTAAACTCACAAAAGAAAATTCTTATTTAGAAGACGGAATTTATCTGCCTAATTCTCATTGCAGCCACCTGTCAAAATATTGCTGAAGATTTTCAAGCCTGTTTGAATAGCAAAGGTGGTGGTAATCTTAATTTACGGATGTTGAAATCCTCTTTAGAGGAAATCTTGCCCGATTACATTAAATTGAATGTAAGACCATCGCCCTCAACGCAACACCCCGAGCTTGTTATTGTTGAGACAGAGCATCAGAGACCTTTATAAAGAAACCGCTGGTCGAGGGGAGTCAAGACCCAGCGCTATAGAGGGGTTTGTAATTTCTTTTACTACTTAAGGTTGACAAGAAATTGCTCTTTATTAACTAGGATCGTTAATTAAAGAAATTAATTAACAGCTAAAGTTTTATAGTATGAGTAGAATTCAACTAAGCCCTAATAAAACCTCATTAAAATCAACAGACACTCTTCAACAATTTCCTTCCCACGAAGATATTTCAAGACTGACCTTCGAGCGCGAAGAAGAATATGAAAAATTTGCCCAATATTGCGGCATCACTAAGGGTGAAAGACTTTACGGCAAGTTTGAAATTTCCGGAGTGGTCACCAACCTAAAATATAACCGCTTTCTCAAGAAAAGCGGAACTGACAATAACAGACCCAACAAAACGGTCAGCGAAATTTTATCTTCCACCCAAGAAGCATTTTGGGTAAATATTGACCAAGAAGCCTTTGCCCGTCCGCGAGATTTAGCAGTTATTTCTGCTTTACCAGAAAAGAAACATACTCTCTTTCGAGTTAAAGATATTAAATATGGCAATCACAACGCCATGTGGGAAATTTTAGCTGGGCAGATGTATGGCCTAAGCGGCATGACCGCCCCCGATAGTAGATTTTTGGTTCACGACGATTTTGTTGATGGCAGCAACGGCAATGGCGCTCCTAAAACCTTTGTCGCCTCTCCCAAAATTACCGGCTACAGCGACATTGGCGATTTTCTAATCGACAATAATATTGAAGAATTTATCGATCCCGAATCGCTGGGGATCTGGCGCAAACAAAAAAAGAAAATCGAAGTAATTAATGAAAAAAGTAAAAGTGATTTGCCCGTCACCGATCAGGATAAAAGAGATCGCGTCAAAGCAATGGGCAAAATTTACGACTTATTGCCGGATTATTTTCACACCGAAATCGAGAAGGCTTTTGCCGCTTCCAAATTTGTGGCCAATTGGGATTTCGCCAATTTTAGCCTCAATAATATTGGCTGCCGCTTTACCTTTGATAAATTCACCTCGGACGGCGGACGTAAAGTAATTGGATTTGAATCAGTATTTGTAGATTTCGGCAATTCCGGAGCTAATGGTTTTGGCGGCAAATATAAAGAATTAAGTTTAGATCTTGCCAATAGCGAGGCTAAAACTGTTACGGCCAAACCAAAAGATTACGATCCGTCATTAACTTTCACTGCCGAAGAAAATGCTTTGATTGAAAGTAGATGGCTTGAGTTAGGTGAAGAAAAACAGGAAAAAATTTTAGAGAAAGCGCGTCAAAATTTTCTTAGAAAAAACCCCGAATTTGCAACTATTCCAAATACATTAGCTCGGTCAGCCTCTTCAATATCAGGAGAAGGTTGGGCATTGATTGACCACCCTTCCGTCGGCTCTCCGATTATTCCCACCCAAGAAGAGTGGAATGAAAAAATTACTAAAACCGAAGAATATTTCAAAAGAACTGCAGCAATTAACTCTCTAGCAAAGGATTTATCTGACGAGGAAGAAAGAAATGGTAAAGCATTTTTTAACCGCGATGAGGAACCCGACATTCGTCGCTCAATCATCTTTAAATCAATCCATCACATTCTGCCCCATGAAGCAGGGATGGTTATAAATCCTAAAACTAGCGGATTATTAACATTTTCTGATTTACCCAGAAATTTACCGATTGGCATTTTGCTGAAACCGGCACTTAATGCCAAAACCAAAGCTGCGTTACATTACTTAAATAAGGGAGATCAAAGTCACGAGCTGTACCGCGAAAGTTCTTTTTACCGCGATAGCGAAGTAGAAATGGCTTACCGTTTTTCTTTAATTAGCGATGAAGCCATTGAACATGTAGCAAAAAAATGGTATCTCTGTGAAGAATTTCCTAATATTTTTCCTCTTCCTGAGCAATTTAAACATGACCCGAAATATAAAACAGCAGAAGGGGTTGCTACTCTTTTCAAAGAAAGACGGGATGCATTAATCAAAACCGTTCCACCTGAAATTATTGAAGAATGGAAAGTTACAAATAGAGCCCAAACTTTAGCAGCAGAACAAGAAGTTAAACTGGCAATATTAAAGAAAACCACAGTTTTAAACCCCGACTTTGATATTAATTCGGATAGTACTTCATCTGATCTGTCGGGCAAAAGTATTGATCACCCTAAAATTAAATCAGCCCAAGAATTAAAGGAATTAATCCTAAATTTTGAGCAAAGTTTTATCGAAGTACATCAGAGGAACAGAGATATTTCTGAATTAGAAAATTATTTACCATTAACCAATAATGCTAATATCAGGCTTGTTTTAGAGCAGCAGATCAAAAAAATAGCTGAAGAATTAGAACAATCTAAAACCACCGCAGTTTTAGATTTTATAAGCAACAACATGGAAAAATGGAAAGCTGATTTGGGACTAGATCACAAACCAAATTGTAGCTTATTTAATTTGAACAAAATGAAAGAGGTAGAGCATATTAAATTTAATGTTGATGACACGGTTAAACTCAAAGATGATCAAATTATAACCGCCGAGCAAAACTCCGAAAGAAATAGCAAGATTCACCAAGCAAATTGTGCTGCCTTAGCTCAGTTCATAAATATTCTGGATGAACTTTCTCTTGTCCAAACTAAGGATTTGGTTGCCTCTAATAATACTGACGTTACTAGAATAAGGCC
>CANGQE010000053.1 GCA_947455845.1 Rickettsiales bacterium | reverse complement strand
TCAAGCATTAGAGCTGAATCAGAGACTTCATCATAGGCAACAAGCGGAGAGAAATGGCCGCCCATTAGGCCTTTGTAAGAATGATCGTAGTTTAAAAGCAAAAATTCTTTAGGAGAATTTACAACTTCTTTTACTAAATCTCTAAAGCTGGCCAATTTTTTGTCGCTGTATTTATCAACATTAACCATCTTGGATTTGGCGCCGTGGATTTTGAGCATTTTTTGTAATTCATCCAGATCAATGCCGCCGCCAAAGCTGCCATCGGTTTTGGTAATCTTCATCGAAATTGCTTTGCGGTGAAGAATTTTATCAGTGGCCTCGTTGTGGAAATTATTTTCGTTAAGTAGGCGATATTGCAGAGCGTATTTTTTATCTGTAATTGCGATTGGCCATTCTTCAATGATTGGAAAAGGTTGGTGATTTAATTCGTAAATGGCGGAAAGGATGATAGTTGCCGCAGCTTGTCCGCAAACTGCCGGATTGGTTTGTGGTTTAAAGTGATGGGCGAGGCGGTAAAAATCGCCTTTGAATTTAGTTCTTTCAAGTCGGGCGATGCCTTCTTCGCTGTTCCAATTAATTACGGCAACTTGCTTGCTGTAATTGCTTTCAGGGTACTTGTCGTAATGGAAGGTCATGCTTTTGGTGATTGCATCACTTTTGGCACTGTTGGCACTGTTGGCGAAAGCGGCGTTGGCAGCAAAAAAAGTTACCAAGGCTAAGGTTTTAGCTGATTTAAATTTCATATTTTTTTGATTGAATTGAGGCTCTAATATCTGTCTCGGCGTAATCTATTATTTCTTGGAGTGACGGCTGCACCCTTAGCTACGTCGGCATCTGTATGTACTACTTTTTCATTTCTGTATACATCATTTGTGTTAACGCGTACTCTTTTACGGACTACTGTATTGGTAGGTTGTTCTACTACAACATCGGTGTTGGTGGTATTGGTAGTAGTAGTGGTGTCAGTTTGAGCTAATGCTGTGGTGGCTGTAAAAAATAATACAGCAGCTAGTTTTACAAAATTTTTCATAATTTTAAAAATTCATTGATCAAAAAATTCAAGTGATGTGGGAAAGAAGCTATTTTTGAAAATGCTGCAATCAATGAAAATAAATTAGTCGGTTATTTAATTTAGGCTTTGTGTCATTAAATTAGAATCGCTCGTGGGAATAGATCCTGAAACAAGTTCAGGATGACAGTGAAGGGAGATTTTAAAGTTACTGTCATCCTGAACTTGTTTCAGGATCTATCCTTCATGAATTCAGAGCTCTTCGGATTTTGGGTTGATTTTCTTTATCGAGAAATGATATACCCGACTCAACCCAAAGTAGTGGGTTTCCATTCGTCACTTCTCGATTCCAATCTTATCTCATTTAATTCATCTAAATTATGAAGCAGATAGCAAAAACAGCGTTTAGCACCGCGTCTAAAATTCTATTGCCTAAAAAACCAACGTTTCAAGCTAACTACGTTATCCGCGATCACAACCAAGGAGCCTTTATTAACGGACAAGTTCCGACTGATCCGGCTGCTTTAGAAGTGTTAACGCATTTTGATAGTTTGAACCAACAAGGACCAGAACATTTTGGCAGACTTGAGACGGGTGGTCAAGAATATGGTTCTTATGTTATGAGCTTTAGAGATCTAACTGAGTTATTTGCCAAAGTGTTAGAAGCGACGCCAAATGGTACCGAATTTAGATCTCTTACTCGTGGTGGATATGGTAATTCTGTGGCGCCGTTACATGCTGGAGATTTGGAAAAATATCTAGAATTTGTTAACGAAAAAACTAAAGGCAGAACCGCTTTTAAGGTTTTTGATTACAATACCAACATTGCTGAAATGGAGCATTGTGTTCAAACTTTGAAAAAAGTGGGAGCAAAAATAGAAATCGCAGTTCCTCATGCCCCTGAAGAATCTTACCAACCTTTCTTTGCCAAAAAAATGGAAGAGGCGGCAAAGCTTGCAGCAGCAGTTGGAGCCGATTTGTCAGTTAAAAGAATGGTGACGGGTTTGGGAGTGGAAGATGCTAAAAGAGTTGGTGGCGTAGTCTTCCCATTGGCACTAAAATATGGCATAGGTTCAGTTGGACTTCATGCTCACGGTAATGTTCCAGAAGCAGCGGCAGAATTTGTTAAGAGTGGTATTGATCACGGAGTTTCGACTAACACAGATTTCGTCCATAAAGGAAGTGGTGGAACCTTCCCTAATATTTATGATCTTGGTGACGCACTGGCGAAAAGAAATTACAATCTTGAATTTTCACCAAAGCAACTTGCCACCCTTGGCGAAATAGACAGCATTCAACAAGGTCGTGATAAAAGCTACGCTGCAATCAGAGTTGGTGGCGCTTGGTCTGAAAAAGCCAAGGTTGAAATGGGCATGCCTGATGGTGGTGAATCTTATTCGGTTGAGGCAATCGGTAAATCTAAATATTCCAAATTTGCCGGAGTTTCCCCTGCAAATGCTCTAGATATTTTCGAAGTTTATTACAAAGAATTTAGAGAAAGATTTGCGATGCCAACCTCAGTTACACCGGGACATAAAAGAATTGAGACGGGAACAATTTTTTCAATTGAGAAAACTCTAGAAACAATTTTGCCTGAGTGCAAAAACCAAGATGGTATTGATTTTGCCAAAATGGCTAAAATGTTAAAAGCTCAAAGCCATGAACAACTTTACAGCGGATTGAATGTTGATATTGTTGACGCTTTTAGAAATGATAAATTACCGCAAAAATTATCAGAGGAGGCCATGAAATTTTTATGTGCTGAGCACATGAAAACTACTTTGAAGCAAGATGCTTTTAAAGGATTACATCAAGAGGCGAAAGACCTTCTGGTAGCGGCTTCTTTTAATAGTGAAGCGGTGCAGGATATTGCTAAAAAACTGGTACAAGAAGATAAATTGCCGAAAGAAGTTTTGACCGCCAAAGAAGATAAATTCTGTCCGATCAGCTTAGTTCAAGCCTCAGGCGAAAGAACTTACTTGGAAAGCGACAAAGCTCCGGAAAGATTTAAAACTTGTCACGAAAAAATATCAGCAAGAGTGGCAGAAGGTGCCAAAGTTAGTAGTATTACTAACGCTGCAATAGTTGCCGCTGCTCTTACCGGCGGAGATACCGTTTATGTTGATGGGAGTTACCGTGGTGCTAAGCCAAGTGCCGAAGGCTTAAGCGCGGCAGAACATAAAAAAGCAACTGCGGAGTTTTATTCTAAAAATGCGGTTGATCTATCTGCGAATAAATCTTACAGCCTGCCACTTCTGGGAAAGCTGATGGAATTGGGAGCTGATGGATATTTTAGCGGGTCTGTTGTTAATGAGTCCGGTGATGACCAACCCGGAAAGGTTATTCAGCCAACCGGTAAATCGGGTTTAGCTTCTGGTTCGGTAGCAAATACGCGTTAGTTGTGTTTAGAATAATTTGTATTTTTGTGTAAGTCCTTACCAAAGGTGTCACCCCGCAACAAGTGCGGGGTGACACGAAGTGCCCGTAGTAACAAGCTATCTACAAATCATGAAAAAATAATATTTCTCCTTGGTGGTGGATTACTTCTCACCACACCCGCAATGGCTAATACCAAATGTTTCATCGCCACTGAAAAAAACAAAACCATTGTCCAAGAAGGCGAGGCTTGTAAAGCGCGGCACTCCCCTTGTTCAACTTTCAAAATTGCCATTTAAGGACGGATACGTTGATTTCATTGAGGTTTGGAAGCAGCCGCAAACTCCAGCTTCTTGGATGAAAAATTAAAGTAAAATTAATAAAATGGATCGAGGGTTAATAAAAATGAGTAACGAACAAGAATTAGCAGCAAAATATCAGCGCCAAAAAATGGATTTTCTGGATAATTTGCAGCCCAATGACTTTAGAAATGGCGGCAGTTTTAATCAGGCGGAGATTATTATTGAGCAGTTAAATAAGTCATTACATCGCGCGGTGTTGAAACAAGAAAATTCTGATGATTTTATTAAGAAAGCGGTGACTCATCTTTTCCGTGCGGACTCTCCGGCAGTGGAACAGGCGATTGATCTTTCTAAGACTTATCTGGAGATGAAGTTGGGTGGTAGTTTGTGAATAGATCCTGAAACAAGTTCAGGATGACAGAGTGGGTGAGATGCTTTCCCCCCTCCACTCGGTGTTAGTATTATTCCGAATTTCTCCCCCTTGTCACCCCGCACTTGCTGCGGGGTCTACCGTGTCACCAGTGGAGTTTTTTAAGTTTACATTGGACCCTGCAGCAAGTGCGGGATGACACCGAGTGGGAAGAACTATTTCACAACTGCAATCGTTGCAACGCGGCGGTTTTTTGACCAAGCGTCTTCATTATGTCTTAAGTCAAGAGGGCGAGAAAGGCCGTAGCTTACGGTTGAGATTCTGGAAGAATCAATGCCGTTTTGAACTAGATATTGCTTCACGGAATCAGCTCTTTTTTGACCAAGTACTAGATTGAAAGCTGAACTTCCTCTTTCATCGCAATGGCCTTCGACCACAACTTTTATTTCAGGATTTTCTTTCATCCAAGTAACGACGTTGCCGTCAAGAGTTTCTAGAGCTTCGCTGCTTAAAGCAGAAGTTCCTACATCGAAAAAAATAGTTCTTATTACTGTAGTTTTTTCACTCGGAGTTTGCACTATTACTGGCGCCGCTGCTACAGGTGTTGTTGTGCTCGCGCTTTTAGTTGCTTTGCCACCGTTGCAGCAAGAAGATAAAATCAGGGCTGTAAGTAGTGTGACTAAATTTTTAGTAGACATTTTTGGTAAGAATTAAAGTTAGTAAAATTTGGAAAAATAAGAAAAGGATTTAATGAAATAAATTGCAATCTTTACTCCAAGAATCCCTCTAGAATCTCCTAATCTTTCTGAATTATTTCCTTGTTATCAATAGTCTCTACAGCCATTGTTTTCTAGTGTTAGAATTGGTATTACTTTCTTCAACTTAGTCGATTTTATAGCAAGATTTTAACGTAAATTCAGTATTTCCTTTGAGCATAAACAAATTGAGATGGTCTGCTTCTAAAAATTATAAATCAGATTTCTTGAAGCTGAATTTTTTAGGAAGTTAGATTTGCAACAGGCTCTTTAGGCATGCGTAAAAATACCGAATAATTTTATTGCCACCAAGAAATCGCAATCCATTTTAAGATTGCTCCAACTTTCAATTTTATTTTTAAATCACATGAAAACAGTTCTAAAATTATTAGTTATTTCCGCCATTATTTCCCCATCAATTGCTCTAGCTAAACCAATCAGAACAGTTGGTCCTAACATAGTGTCAAAAGAAGTTAAGAAGAAAGAACATGATAACTCTAATAGTACTGAATCTGTAGGTGCAGATGGTAATGAGGCAATTGTTGCTAAACACCAAAGTAGTAGACACTGTTAGCTAATTAAAGTGGGGCGGTATTTGCCTTACTTTGAAGATAAAGGCGCTGTCGCAAATCAAGATGGTCGGGATATTGTGAGAAATTAAAACAGCGTTAATGTGTGGTAAATCTTTGAGGTGGATATTCAACTTCAATGAAACGCTCGTGACTGGGAATTGAAATTGGTTTGACCAGATTTCCAAAATTGGGAAAGAGGGAGTGGGTCTTAAACTTGATTAGTCATATTTTTAATTCCCTAAAAGTATCTGCCAAAAATCTATTTGAATAATTGAGGTGAGTAACTATTCGGATGGCAACAAGCACCATTAAATTGCGAAAAGAAAATTTTAAATGTTCCGTTTAGACAATTTTATAAATTACTAATAAATATGTTCATTGAATCTCCAAGGCTTTACCTGCGACACTTTACTCACAACGACTTTAAATATTTCGTCAGCCTTCATAAAAATGACCAGACCACAAAATTTATGGGAAAGGGTTTGATATCTGATGAGGAAATTCAAAAAAGATTTGAAAAGGTTTTAAAACATGGTGAGGAATTAGGTTTTTCCGCCGGAGCAGTTTTTGAAAAAGAGACGGATATTTTTATTGGCAGATGTGGTTTGGTGAAGATCGGAACCATAGTTCCAACTGAGGAAGATCACAGCGACAAAGTTGAAATCGGCTACGCCTTTTTGCCGGAATCTTGGGGCAAGGGCTATTGTCAGGAAATTGTGCCACTGGTTTTAAAATATGGCTTTGAGACGCTTAAACTGAAAACAATTTTTGCCAAAACCTCCAAGGAAAATAAAAAATCTCAACACCTGATTACCGAAAAATTCCATTTTAAATATTACTCTGACGTGGTGGTGGAGGGGAGGGATAGTTTGTTGTTTAGCTTGGGGGGTGAATAGCCGCCCTCTGGTTTCGCTGCGTCGAGACCTACCCGAAGTTTACGCTCAATATCTACGCACGGTAGCAGGAACCTTAGGTAGGTCTCGACTCCGCTCGACCAGCGGGTGGGGATGGAAGGGTAAAAGAGGGCTACTGCCTAAAACTAAAAATCTTCCCTTCGCAAATTTTCTCGGTGATTTTCAAAAGTCGGGTCACATCTAGTGCTAAAATTTCCAAATCTTCTTTGGAAATTTTATGCTTAGGATCGTACCTACCACCGATGTAGGCATATTCTAAAATTGCGAAACGATCACGTTCGGCTTGGGTTCTTTGTGCAAAAAGGGTGGCGATTTCGGGATGAAATTTTTCGGCTAAGCGTCCCAAAGTTCTGAGGTGATGTTCGTTGGGGCAAAGGCCGGTAAAAACTAGAAGAATGGTTTTGTAGCAAGATTCGACAATTTGATGCATGTGAAAAGAGGCGCTGGCGGTTTTGCTTTTTTTGAGCATCATGCGGAAAGTATCGACGAAGTCGTTAGCCTTGCCAAACCAGTGATCGAAATATTCTTGAGCGATGCGTTGCTGTTCAAAATTTTTTAATTTTTTCTTAATCGCTAATTTATATTTTCTCGAATCGTAAAGCAAAACGCCGTCTTTTTCGATTTCACTGTAGAGGTAATGGGAGTTGGCAAGGTGGGTGTTAAGCTGCTCAATATCGATGGCGATGATTCTAACAGGGGCGCTTAAGTTTAATTTTTCAGCATCATTCCACGAAACAAATTCGTGAATAGTTTGCCATCTTTCGGTTACAACTAAAATATCATAATCAGAAACATGACCAGATTTACGATCTTCTTTTAAATCTTTAGCCTCTTTGAAAGTGCCGCGGGCGTAAGAGCCAAATAAAATAATCTGTTCAACATCAGTGCAAGATTCGCGAATTTCAGCGACAACTTTAGCTAATTCAGCGCGTTTATTTTTTGGTAAATGGTCGAGGGAATGTCTCATTGCAGTTTTAAAATTGGAATAAAATTTGTTAAAAAACTTGATCTAAGGAAAGAGGTTAACTTCTATTGTTTGAACTGCGATCTCTTTTTTAGTAAAATATTTCTTATGGAAAAAAACCTGATTCACCTTTTGAAGTTGAGCAATTAGCGAAAATATTGCTTGATCAAGCTTTTAGAAATAGTTCGACCGCAAATAAAATATGAAAAAAAGTTGATTAGCTGGATTATCCATAGCAACACGGTGAAAGAAATTAGTGAAGTGCAGGGCTTGATTAAGGAGAAAAATTTCGTCCGTCGCGGGTCAGCAAAATCAAAAATTTGGTGGAAAACAGTTCGGAGACAACATCTAAAAAACTCTGAAACCCAGTATTTGGAAGGCTTAAGCAATAATAACAAAAAAATTTTCTACGAGCTAGCTTACGAATATCAGCAATATTCTTACAGTAAGCAGCATGAACTGACCCCATTTTTTAAACAATCTATCCCTCTCAAACTGACGAGTGGAATCAGTCATAATTTCTAACAATTACTAATTCCAGTTTTTCTACTTTTT
>CANGQE010000052.1 GCA_947455845.1 Rickettsiales bacterium | reverse complement strand
TGAAAAAGAGGGAGGGAGCCGCGTCAGCGGCGGAAGGGTGATTTAAAAAATTTCCAAGTTCTTGAAATCAAATTATTTTTCAAAAAATCTAAAAACTAAAACCAAACTAAAAAATGAAACAAATCGAAATCACGGCCCAGCTCATTAAAGATCACAACTTAACCGAAGAGGAATACAAAAAAGTTTTGGGAATTTTGGGGCGGACGCCGACCATTACCGAACTGGGAATTTTTTCGGCGATGTGGTCGGAGCATTGTTCTTACAAGTCAACTAAGAAATGGCTTAAGACCATGCATACTAAAGCTCCATGGGTGATTTGTGGTCCCGGTGAAAATGCCGGAGTGATTGACATTGGGGATGGTCAGGCGGTGGTTTTTAAAATGGAAAGTCACAATCACCCGTCATTCATTGAGCCTTATCAAGGCGCGGCGACAGGAGTTGGTGGTATTTTGCGTGACGTTTTCACGATGGGTGCGCGTCCGATTGCTAATTTAAATGCCGTGAGATTTGGTGACCTTAACCCCCCAAAAACTAAGCAATTAGTGAATGGTGTGGTTTCAGGAATTGGTGGTTACGGTAATTGTGTTGGAGTTCCGACAGTTGGTGGTGAAGTTACTTTCGACAAAAGTTACAATGGCAACATCATTGTTAATGCAATGACAGTTGGTCTTGCTGACAGTAACAAAATTTTCTACTCTGCGGCGTCACAAGTTGGTGCGTCGGTAGTTTATGTTGGTTCAAAAACAGGTCGCGACGGCATTAACGGTGCGGTGATGGCGTCTGATGAATTTAAAGAAGGTGACGAAGACAAACGTCCGACTGTGCAAGTTGGCGATCCTTTTGCCGAAAAACTTTTACTCGAAGCTTGCATGGAATTAATGCAATCTGATTGCATCTTGTCGATTCAAGACATGGGCGCGGCCGGTTTAACCTCTTCTTCATTTGAAATGTCAGGAAAAGGCGGCACCGGAATTGAGCTTAATTTAGAAAATGTTCCGCAACGCGAAACGGGCATGACTCCTTACGAAATCATGCTTTCCGAAAGCCAAGAAAGAATGTTGATGATCATAAAACCTGAGCGCGAAGATTTTGCCAAAAAGATTTTCGAAAAATGGGGATTGGATTTTGCCGTGATCGGAATTGTGACCGACACCGGTCGTGTTGTGATTAAAATGCGTGGCGAAATTTACGCTGACATCCCATCGGCACCTTTGTCCGAAAGCGCTCCCGAATATGATCGCCCTTGGGTTAAGAGTTAATTAATAGTCGTAGACAAGTAAGTTACTTCTGGTAAGTTTCACTGGAAATGAGCCTAATTTTTAAAATAATAGTCCTCCCATGAAATCTAAAAGAGTCTCAGACATTCAAGAAGAGTTGCGTAAGTTAAAGAGTGGAGAGCATACAGATGAGGATTTATCTCGAAAATATCTGGAGTTATTTTTAGAGAGACAAAAAGATTTAAGTGAGGAGCAAAAACAAGAAAGAAAGGGCATCGAGATTGAAGGTATTATTGAGGACCTAAGAGGAGCTTCTGTGGATAGAGGATATAAATTCAGCAATGCCACTGCTGCAAATTTAGAAGCTCACCTAAATTATCAAGATGTGTGTGAAGAGAGTAGTAAGGCAAGAAAGTCAGCGGTTTCGGAAGATGAGATTAGAATAATCGGTTTGAAAGAGGTTTTGGCGCTAAATCATTGTGAACTAGAGAGATTAAATGAAGCATTGCTTTATGATCCAGATAATTCTCATAAGCAATTAGAGCAAAAAAAGTTCATCGCACAAAGAAATTACTTTAATCAATTTTTGGTGGTTGAAGGGGTTGAAAGTAAAAATCTTGCGCAACCACAATCACCTCTAAATATTTATTTTCAGAAGGCGCGAGAATTGGGTTATGATAGAAGGGATGAAGAATATGGAATTGAGGCAAAATGGGAGTCGCCAAGTGCTAAGTTAGACTTTCTGCAATTAGAGATGAAGATGGCTGAACTAGAAGAAGAGATGGGGTTAGTTGAAAGCCACAAAAGTCCAAAAGGGTGGGTTTATTTAAAGGAGCAATGCGAAATAAGGCTGTGGCAGATGGGAGCAATGCTCCAAAATGAAGGGCGTGACAAAACGCTCGATGGTGAATTAAGGTTAATCCAAGAAACAGAACGACTTAGAATTGAGCGTGCAGAGATAATGGCTAAGCATTGTTCATCGCAAACAGTCGGTGAGGATAATCCAGTGCCAATAGCCGGTGAAAAGCTTTTTAATAAAATTCAATGTTTACGAGTTGAGAGATGGAAGTTTTTAACTGAAAATGAAGGAGGTGAATTTAAGGATCATAGGCTGGAGCTATTAGATCTAGAGGGTAGAAAATTAGGATATGAGATGCAGTCATTGGAACTTCAAGAAAGAGTCCAACAAGTAACCGAGTTATTGGGTTCTAAC
This sequence comes from Rickettsiales bacterium, assembly GCA_947455845.1. Lineage (GTDB taxonomy): Bacteria > Pseudomonadota > Alphaproteobacteria > Rickettsiales > UBA1997 > UBA2645. Next base: position 5,540 of record CANGQE010000052.1, on the reverse strand, counting down.
CCAAACAACGAAGAATTAAAAATCGATTTGAGAATAGCTAATCTTGAGTTGAAACATTCAAAAAGAGTTGTCGAATTTTATTCTGAAAATTCCAGCACTACTGCAGATGACATAGCAAGAAGTAAAAATCTGACTGAGGAGGCAATTGCGCGTTTACTAGCAGAAAAACCAAAGGTTTTAACTACGGCAGTAATCTCGGAAGTTATTGATCAAGAGATTAAAGCGCATGGCGCATGGATAGAATTTTTAGAGGGTATTCTATCTACGAATTCAGAAAATGATTCTGAAGTTAATCGTGCTCGAGATAACTCGCTAGCGATCCGTGCGCGCATCCGAATGTTTAAAGCGATAGATAAAGGAGATGATTCTGAGGTAAAAGATGCTTTTGTAGTTTGGAAAGCAAGAGAAGAAGATCCGGGTGGGATTTTGTGGTCAAACTTTGAGTTGGCGGTGGACAGAAGCCCGAATCAAGGCATTAGGGAGGCGAAGGAAAATTGGGATAAGTGTGCAGTCGCGATGAGTGGGTGGCGCAAGTGGGACCTTAAGGGCGATGAAACGCTTCCCGTTGAATCTGCTCAACCTCCTTTGACGGCAGCTGAATTGGATGCTCTCGAAAAATCTTCACAAAGTTCAGAATTACCAAACACCTCGCCGAAAGAACCACGAGCGGTGGTATTGAATTTAATCGATCCTCATTCTCCCGGAGCGGCTTTTGTAGGGAAGGATCGTGGCAATAAATTTAGAGTTGCGGCCTCTTGTTACAAAAGCGATCGAGACATTGCTGAAACCATGGCGGAGATTGTTTGCTATGCAGCATTGAAAAGTGGTATTTCAATAAAGGATGCTACCGAAGTAATTAAAGGAGCTAAAGCAACCGGCGGAGTTTCTAATAAATATAATTCTGCAAGCGACTCTTACGGTGACTCTGAGATTGTTAACCAGAACGCCAAGAAATTCTCCAAATTATTCCAAAAAACCTGTGCCGAATGTGGAATTTACAGTGGTCGAGAAGAGAAATTAGGCAAGCCGGTAGTGGGTTTGCGCACGGCTTTTGTTCCGGAAGAAGTGTTGCAGTTACTGAGTGTCAGACCCGAAAATTTTACTAACCCAGATCGTTCAAGATTGTTGGGAGAAAAATATGAAAAGGCAGAAAAGGCAAAAAATTCTAACCGAGAAAGATCTTAAAAACTCTCAAGTCGTACTGACCCCTTGACCTGCGCTGGACGGGGTTTGTAACCCCTTTCACATGTTTGTGTCAAAGCAAATAAAAACTCGTTCTTATTCTTTTACCAATTCTTAGCTCTGGCTTTAGCTTGATACAAACGTAGGGTCGGGGTTGCAAACCACTACTGTCCAACTAAGCGCCAAGAGAAAACCCGTAACTCCTTATAAATCAAGGCTTAGTTGGGGGTAAAAAGTTTTTTCGATCTAGAAATGATTTATGAACTATCCTTTTAAAAAAGGAGAAATTCATGAATCGCAATTCGGGTAAATTTGTTTTCAGTCACATTCTGAGCTTCATGCCAAAGCATGAGTTCGATCAATGCGTGTCACGTTACGGCGGTAATTACCGAACTCAAAGTTTTTCCAGTTACGATCAGTTTCTGTGTATGGCTTTTGCTCAACTAACTTCCAGAGAAAGTCTGCGAGATATCGAGACTTGTCTTCGAAGCGTGTCGAACAAACTTTATCACATCGGCTTTCGTGCTAACGTGGCTAAGAGCACTTTAGCTTATGCCAACGAAAACAGAAATTGCGAAATTTATTCTGACTTTGCAAAAGTTCTGATGCGTAAAGCGAGTCAACTTTATTCCTCAGATTCTTTGGCTGAGAAAGATTTGGGTTTTGAAATTAACAACTCACTCTACGCCCTTGATGCAAGTACGATAGACCTATGTCTATCACTCTTCCCTTGGGCAAAGTACATGAGTACTAAATCTGCGATTAAGCTACATACTCTGCTTGATCTGCGAGGCAATATTCCTTCCTTCATCATCATAACTGATGGTAAAGGATCCGACTTTCAAATCATGGATGAGATGATTTGGCAAGCTGGTGCTATTTATCTCATGGATCGAGGTTACTTCGATTTTAGCAGGTTGTACAACATCACTAAATCCGGCGCTTTCTTTGTGATTAGATTGCGCAAGAGGCTTAGTTGGAAACGTCTTTATTCGCACAAAGTTAATAAAGAAGAAGGTTTGATCTGTGACCAGACTGTAGTTATGACTTACAGTAAATCTGCCACCGATTACCCATCTCAATTGAGAAGAGTTAAGTTCTTCGATAAAGAGAGCAATAAAACTTTAGAGTTTCTTACCAACAACTTTGAGCTTCCAGCGCTAACAATAGCAAGGCTCTACAAACAACGTTGGCAAGTTGAACTCTTCTTCAAATGGATAAAACAACATCTGCGAATCAAAGCATTTTTTGGTACTTCAAGAAATGCAGTTGAGACGCAAATTTGGATCGCGATTTCGATTTATCTCCTAATCGCAATCATCAAAAAAACGTTAAAACTTAATGAAAGTCTCTACACTTTATCACAGATCTTTAGCCTCTCTTTATTCGAGAGAACTGAGAACCTGAGAGACTTCATCAAACTAAATTACAAAAATAAAGAACCTGAGTTTGACGGGGCCTACAGTCTGTTCGATTCTTAGTTGGACAGTAGTGGTTACAAACCCCGTCCAGCTCAAGGTCTCGACTCCGCTCGAACAGCGGGATTTATGGTAAATAAATGGGTGAAAAAAATCTAATTCCACAACCCCAAAAACCACAATTTAAAAACAAGTTGAAATTTGAGCTTAGAGCCAAGAGGGTTTTCAAGGTCCAAAAGTTGCCGCCGCGGCAACTTTTGTAAAAAAATGGCTCAAATTTCGACAGCAGCCCTACTTTAAAAAAACTAAATTTTGTGAAACTTCTGAATGTCACTTACAAGAAATTCGTAACATTGCGGCTCTTTCTCCTTCCCTAAAATCCAGTCGTAAATCTGCAAGTCATCTTCTTCTAAAAATCTTCCAAATAATTCCAAATCGGAAATTTCCTCTAATTTAACTTTAGCAAATTCACCAATTAGAAAATCGGTTTCTTTGCAGCCGCGATGGGTTGAACGGTAAAAAAGTTGTTTACGTAAAAGTTGCTTTTCCATTACAAAAGTGATTTTATTTTTTTAATTAAATCTTGTGCTGTGTTCTCTGTGTAGGGCTTGGCAGCTACAGCTCCCCAAACCGGTTTTGGAAAAGCAGCATCATTTTGGAAGCGACCGATCACGTGAATGTGAAGTTGTTTTACTACATTTCCCAGTGCGCCGATATTTAATTTTTCGACGGCGAAACTTTCTTTAAGAATTTTTCCGAGCAAATTTATTTCGCGTAGAATTTCACTTTGCTCGTCAAAATTTAAATCAGTTAATTCAACCAAACCATCCTGCCGAGGCACTAAAATCAGCCATGGATAGTTAGAGTCATTCATTAAAAGCAATCTGGAAACTTTTAAATCGCAGATGAAAAAGGTGTCGGCTTCGAGCTTGGGATTGAGAGTGAACATTTAGCAATTAACAATTAGCAATTAACAATTTTTGAATAGAATTTGTGAATAGATCCTGAAACAAGTTCAGGATGACGACGTGGGGAGATTCTCCAGTTACTGTCATCCTGAACTTGTTTCAGGATCTATCGCGCAAAACAAACCCTAATTGTTAATTGCTAATTGTTAATTGCTTAAATGCTCAACTTCCTCTCCATCCAAAACATCGTTCTCATTGATAAAGCGGAAATCCAATTTAGCCGCGGGCTTTGTGTATTAACGGGTGAAACCGGTTCGGGAAAGTCGATTTTGCTTGATGCTTTGGGGTTGGCGATTGGCTTTCGTTCTAATTTGCGCTTGATTGGTAATGAGGAAAATAAGGCACAGGTTTTGGCGGAATTTGATATTTCGCAAAATCAAAATTGTCAGAAAATTTTACAAGAAAATGATTTGCTTGATACTGAGAACCAGCATCTGCTGCGCATTCGCCGATCAATCCAAGATAATTCCGGCAGCAAAGTTTTTATTAATGATGTCGCAATTGGCGTAAATTTATTAGCAAAAATTGGTGAATCTTTACTGGAAATTCACGGACAGCATGACCAGCGCGGGCTCCTTAATACCAGTGCTCACGGCGAAATTTTAGATGAGTTTGCACAGAATCAAAACCTACTAAAAAATCTCAAAAAAAATTACGAAGAATTAAAAGAAGTCGAAGAAAAAATTGCCGAATTAAAAGCCAAAAAAGATCAGGCTGAAAGAGAAAAAGATTACCTCACCCATGTGGTGCAAGAGCTTGAAAATGCAGCAATCAAGCCTGATGAAGAAAATGAGCTAGTGTCCAAAAAAGATCAAATAATCGGCAAAGAAAAAATTCTAAATTTTTTATCTGAATTAAAATCTCATCTTACCGAAGCAAATTCACAGCTAATTTCGTCGCAAAGAATTTTGATTCGAAATCAGAATATTACTGACAATTTTTTGTCCGACAGAAAAGATGATTTTGAAAAACTAATCGAAAAAATTGACCAACAAAATATTGAATTAGATTCAGCATTATCAAGCTTTGATGGCATTATTCGAGACATTAGAAATTCTGATGACAACCTTTCTGAAATTGAAGAAAGATTATTTTTCATTCGCAGTTTGGCGCGCAAATTTAATGTGCGCATTGAAGAATTATCCGAGGTTATTTTGCAATCGCGGGAAAAATTAAAATTGATTGTTGGTGAAGAATATTTGGCTTTGGATTTGGAAGAGAAACGCGAAGAATTATTTAAAAATTATCAAAAAATTGCTGTGGAGTTAAGCGAGCGGCGTAAAAAAGCAGCCTTAGTTTTGGCTAAGAAAGTTGAAGAAGAATTGCAGTTTTTGAAGATGGGAAATAGTCGATTTTTGATTGATGTTTCTAGGGTTGAAGCAAGTGAACAGATCCTCACCTCACCCAAAGGCTTCGACAAAATCCGCTTCACCGCTTCCATCAATAATAACAACTTCGACGACATTTCCAAAATCGCTTCCGGCGGTGAACTTTCGCGTTTCATGCTCGCCTTAAAAGTTGCGCTAATGGATGTCAGATCAGTGCCAACAATGATCTTTGACGAGATTGATACAGGAATCGGCGGCAGCACGGCAGACGCAGTTGGCAAACGCTTAAAAATTCTTTCAAAGAATTTACAAATTCTAGTCGTAACTCACCAACCTCAAATTGCTGCCAAAGCTGACATTCATTTTAAAATTAGCAAAACTTCTGACACTAAAAAAATTAAAACCGCGATTGAAAAATTAAGCGAAAAAAACCGCCAGATAGAAATTGCCCGAATGCTCTCGGGAGAAAAAATAAGTGACGAAGCTTTGGCGGCGGCCGGTCGGTTGATTGGTGAGGAATAAAGATTAGACACTGTTAGCTAATTCGCTGACAAAATTTTACTTAGCGCTCACCTCTCCCTACACGCGTCAACCACGTCGTAAAGAATTGGTAACACTAAGTGCCCGTAAGAACAATGAGAGAG
>CANGQE010000051.1 GCA_947455845.1 Rickettsiales bacterium | reverse complement strand
TTTTTAGTCATGTTTTTTGACTGAAATTTAGAGGTTTCTATTCGTAGAGAATAGAAAAAACTTGGAAAGCCTTAAAACTGGGGGCGAAAAGTGGGTTTTTAGCCCCCCATTTTTTTAATTATGCCTAATTCTAAATCTGCAGTTAAGTAATCGGGCATCTCTAAAACCTCTTGTTTGCATTAATTAATAGATCCTGAAACAAGTTCAGGATGACGGACAGAGTTTGAGGAAGTCATCCCTCCCTCTCGATGCCATCCTGAACTTGTTTCAGGATCTATTTCGCAAGTACTACTCTACTCAGCGTCTTCTTCCTTCTTCGCAGGCGCTTGTCCCTCTTCATCCACACCAAATAAATCAGCTTTCTGCACCCAGCCTTTTTTGCCGTTGATTTTAATTCCGCACCAATCTTCTAAACATTTCGAATAATCTCCGAGCACGTTATTTTCTAGGCGAAAAATAATGCGCGATTTTTCGTTATTTTTGCTGTGCATATTGACGAAACTTTTAGCGGTGCGCACCATTAAAGTGCGTTTTTTAGTGAGTAAACTTTGGGTCACCCAACCGCTTTGACCTTCGTAATCTTCGATTTCATTCCAATTGTCGTACTCGCTAATTACACGTACGGGCAGGCCGCGCAGTTTGAAGGTGAATTTGATTGGATAGTTTTGCCCTGGACCAGCGCGGACGTTGGTGTCAGCCGAGCGCAGGGAGGCGAAGTAATTGACTTCGGTAATGGTGCGTGAGGCGAGGGCTGGGGTTGCGAGGAAGAGTAATGTTGCGAGTATTGTTAGAAATTTTAAAGCTTTAAGTCTTTTTCTCATTATTTCTTCCCAGATTTAGTTTGGCGAAATTTTTTTCCGCCTTCCGTAATCACAATTTGTTTGCCACGCGAAACCGCCAAATCATCCATCTCAACATTTTTAGTAATCACGCTACCGGCTCCAATCACCGCTCCATCGCCAATTTCAATTGGTGCAACTAGCGCTGAGTTTGAGCCGACAAAAACATTTTTCCCGATTTTAGTTTTGAATTTATTGTAGCCGTCGTAATTGCAGGTAATTGTTCCGGCGCCGATATTACTGTCTTCGCCAATTTCAGAATCGCCAATGTAGCTTAAATGATTAACTTTAGCGCCGCGGTTTATTTGCGATTTTTTGATTTCAACAAAGTTACCGACACGCACATTTTCAGCAATTTTAGTTTCGGGGCGAATTCTGGCAAAAGGTCCTACAACTGTGCCAGACGCTATTTCAGCACCTTCAATGTGACAAAAAGATTTAATCTCAACGTTTTTATCAATGTGAACTTTAGGTCCGAAAAAAACGTGAGGATGAATCACAACATCGTAGCCAATTTTAGTGTCGTAAGAAAAGTAAACTGAAGTTGGGTCGGTTAAAGTTACGCCTAAATCCATCATTTTCTTGCGCAATTGTTGCTGTTTAATTGCTTCAATTTTGGCCAGTTCAAAGCGTGAATTAACACCTAAAACTTCTTCAATTTCAGTTTTAATGAAAGTGCGTTTCAGGCCCATTTCACCGGCAATGCCCACAATGTCAGTTAAATAAAATTCACCGGCGGCATTTTCATCACTTACTTTGGCGAGTAAATTTCTGATTTTTTGACCATCAACTGCTACAACTCCCGAATTACAGAGAGAGATTTTTCTTTCTTCATCTGTGGCATCTTTGAACTCAACGATTTTTTCTAAATGTCCTTTTTTATCAATTACCAAGCGGCCGTAGGCATTTTCTTCCTCGTCATCGAAACCTAAAATACACAGAGAAAAATCATCTAACTTCTCAACCATTTTATGCATGGTGAGGCGGGAAGTTAGGGGAGTGTCGCCGTAAAGAATTAGTAGTTGTTCTCCAAGATCTGTGAGATTTTCTAAACCAGTTGAAACCGCGTGAGCCGTGCCTTTACGTTCTTTTTGCAAAACAAAAGAAATTTTAACTTCAGGATGATCTTTAAGAATTTTTTCCTGAGTGCTTTGCATCTCGGTTGAAACCACAATCGTAATATTTTGCGGATTTAATGCTTTGGCTTCATCAATTACTAAGTTCAACATTTCCCGCCCTGCAACTTTGTGCATTACTTTAGGCAGTTCAGATTTCATTCTGGTTCCCTTGCCGGCAGCAAGGATAATGATGGAGAGGTTATTGGTAGCTGTCATGAAATTAGAGATCGGTTGGAAAAATGGTGATTCTCTTTGTGAATATTTTTCTTTCAAGTCAAGTTGAGTTAATCTTGAAGAGGGAAAAATGATTGAGGTGTGTTTTTAAGAAGATCTTGTACTAAGTGGGCGATAGTTTGCTGGAGTTACTCCCAAAGCATTGTCACCCCGCACTTGCTGCGGGGTCCACCTTGTCGCGAGTTGAGATGTAAAAAGTAAATTAGAGCTTGTCTCACGGTGGACCCCGCAGCAAGTGCGGGGTGACAGCGTTGGAAGACGAGTTGCCAAAAACTAAAAAATCCCTGACTTCGCTTTGGTAAAATCAGGGATTTTTCTACTTATAAAAGAAAGGCTTCTAACTAGTTAGCCGCTTTGTTAACCAATTTATTTTTAGAAATCCAAGGCATCATGGCGCGAAGTTTTTCGCCAGTTGCTTCGATTGGATGAGCTTTACCTTTAGCACGCAAAGCGTCGAAGTTTTTCTTGCCTGATTTATTTTCAGCCATGAATTCTTCAACGAATTTTCCGGATTGGATCTCGTTTAAAATTCTTTTCATTTCAGCTTTAGTTTCAGCTGTAACAACTCTTGGTCCGCGAGTTACGTCACCGTATTCTGCGGTGTTAGAAATTGAATAACGCATGTTGGCAATTCCACCTTCGTAAAGTAAATCAACGATCAATTTCATTTCGTGAAGACATTCGAAATAAGCCATTTCTGGAGCGTATCCGGCTTCGGTTAAAGTTTCAAAACCGGCTTGGATTAGGGCAGTAACGCCACCGCAAAGCACGGCTTGTTCACCGAAAAGATCAGTTTCGCATTCTTCTTTGAAATCAGTTTCGATAATTCCAGATCTGCCGCCGCCAACTGCTGAAGCGTAAGAAAGGGCGATTTTCAAAGCGTTGCCGGATTTGTCTTGTGCAACTGCAACTAGACAAGGAACGCCACCACCTTTTACGTATTCGCCGCGAACTGTGTGTCCAGGGCCTTTTGGTGCGATCATCACAACATCTAAATCAGCTCTTGGTTTGATTAGTTTGAAGTGAATGTTAAGTCCGTGAGCGAAGGCTAAAACTGCGCCTTCTTTCATGTTGTCGTTTAAATCTTGAGCGTACATTTCAGCTTGTAACTCGTCCGGAGTTAGAACCATTACCAAGTCAGCCCATTTTGCAGCTGCGGCATTTGTTAGAACTTCAAAACCGGCAGCTTGCGCTTTAGCAATTGAAGCTGAACCTTCGCGTAGAGCGATTTTAACTTCGGCGACGCCACTGTCTCTAAGGTTTTGTGCGTGAGCATGAGCTTGAGAACCGTAGCCAATAATGGCAACTTTTTTAGATTTAATGATGCTTAAATCAGCGTCGCGATCGTAGTAAACTTTCATGTTTTGGTAATTTGATTTAAAAGGGAGGGAATTTGTGAGGCACGAAAAATATTGGCGCGATTAAACTTGTCAACGAGGGATGTAATAAAACAGTCGTCATCCTTGGATCTTTACGCCAAGGATGACGATAGGTGGTAATTGATTATAATTTTTAATAAAAATCCACCATCCCAGTTTTCACATCATACATTCCGCTAATAATCACAATTTTACGCTTCTTGTAAAGCTCGCGGATGATTTTGCTTTCTTTGATAATCTGCTTAGCAACACGTTCTACATTAATTGCAGTTACTTGTTCAACAAAAGCTAAATCGTGAAAAGATTTAGTAGTTTTGATTAACTTCGCCGCTTTAACAGATGGCTTAATTTTTTTCAGAAGTCCTGTCAATTTTCCCATTTCAACATTGTTGCAAGCGCCTTTGATCGCGCCGCATTCACTATGTCCCAATACCATTATTACTTTAGCACCGGCAATTTGGCAGGCGAATTCCATACTGCCTAGGATGTCGTCGTTCAGCACGTTTCCGGCGATGCGACAACTAAAAATATCACCTAATCCTTGGTCAAAAATTAACTCAGCAGAAGTGCGAGAATCAATACAGCTCAAGATGAAAGCAAAAGGATGCTGCTCTACTGAAGTTTCGTTAATCTGCTGCAAAAGATTGCGGTTCAATTTTAGGTTACTGACAAAGCGTTGGTTGCCGTCTTTCAAAAGACGAATTGCTTTGGATGGAGTTAAGGAGTTGCGAGCTTCTTTTGTTAAAGCTGAAACTTCTTGATGCTCAGAATTTTGCAAAACATTACGCGAGTGGTAATTGTTACGTAAAATAAAGAAAGTTGCTGTAGCCATTCCAATTCCGACGCCTTTTAAAAGATCGAAAAATAACATTCCTAAAATCGTAGCTACGAAAGGGAAGAAATTCTCACGACCAAGATAGAACATTTGGCGGAAAATTTCCGGTTTAGCTAATTTGTAACCAACTGACAAAAGTATGCAGGCCAAGGTGGCGAGCGGAATCATGTTGAGTAGACTAGGAATAGTCATTGCTGAAATTAACAATAAAAATCCGTGGGAAATTGTCGAAAGTTTGCTTTTAGCGCCAAAGTTGACATTGGCACTGGAGCGGGCCACAACTTGAGTAATCGGTAATCCACCAATAAGACCTGACACGATGTTTCCCAAGCCTTGTGCCTTAAGTTCGCGATTGGTTGGGGTAATGCGTTTTTCAGGATCAAGTTTGTCGGATGCTTCTACACAAAGTAAGGTTTCAAGGCTGGCAACGATTGCCATCACTAGTGCCATTGAATAAATTTGAGGATTAAAAATTTGTGAAAAATCCGGTGTAGTAAATTGATGCATGAATTCAACGACACTGGAAGTGACGGGAATTTTAACGATTTGATGTTCGTTTAAATGTAAGAAATTTGCTAAAATAATTCCTGCAATAACTGCAATAAGTGGGCTTGGAATTGCTTTGAAAATTTTATGTTTTTTAGATAAAACCTCATCCCACAAAATCAGAATCAACATTGAAATTGTTGCGATGATTACAGCGTTCGCTGTTAGGTGGCTTAGCATGTGCGACAATTCAGAAAAGGTATTTTGGGTGTCGAGACGATCAAAATCAAAGTCATTACCAAATTCAGCATTGTAACCGATGGCGTGAGGAATTTGTTTGAGAATAATGATAAGTCCGATGCCGGCGAGCATTCCTTTAATTACTGATACAGGAAAGTAGCGAGCAATGCTTCCCATCTTGAGGAATCCGGCAATTACTTGGATAACACCAGTTATTACTACCGCTAAAAGGAAGGTTCTCCAATCGCCACCAAGAGTTGCAAGGTAACCGAAAACAATAACTGACAAACCGGCAGCAGGTCCACTAACACCAAGTGGAGATCCGCTGGCAATACCTACCACAATACCACCAACAATACCGGCAATAATGCCGGAGAAAAGGGGCGCACCTGAAGCTAAAGCGATTCCAAGGCAAAGAGGAAGTGCGACGAAAAAGACGACAACACTGGCTGGTAAATCTTGTCTAAAATGACTGAAAATTTTTTTCATAAAAATGTGAGGATAACGTTAACAAAGCTTTTGGGATAGTATTTTAAGCTTGTGCGTCGGGAGGAGAGTCGGGCAGTGAAGAGAAGTCAGTTAGGATAATGTTGTCTGTGTTGCGAGGGATTCGCAAAGAAAGTTTCAGAGCCTTAAAATCAATGGTAGCGTGATTAAGAAATTTCCAATTTTCCAACTCACAAGTTTCTTTTTTTGGTGATTCTTCATCTTGCATTGCATCAACAATCGCCGATTTCTCGTGATGAAAGTCGGAAGTGGCAGAAGTTTGAAAACTCCACAACAAACCGATGCCGATTAGTGTTAGAATGATATTTTTAAAGGAAAACAACTTGAGCGATTTTTTGGTTACAAGATTTGAATTAGTTTCTAACTAAAGATGATGGGTGGATTTTTCAAGTAGTAAAGGTTGGAAATTTTAAAATGGGATTTAAGTTGTTTCAGTGTTTCTTAACTAACTGTCAAATCAACAATCCTCAACTATGTCGAACATCAAAATCATTTCACAACATATTAAAGATTTATCCTTCGAAGTTCCAAATGCTCCCGAAGTTTTCCTAAATCCTCAAGACAAGCCTGATATTCTTTTAACCATCAATATTGACGCCAAAAAACTTGCTGAAGAAACTTACGAAGTTTCTCTAAAAATTACCGCTAATGCTACCGCTTCAGAAAAAAAACTTTTTATCTGCGAATTAACTTACGCCGGAATTTTTGCTTTGCCAAAAATCGAAGGTGAAATGTTAGAGCAAATTCTTTTGATTTATTGCCCAAATTTACTTTTCCCATTCCTACGCCGCATCATTTCTAATGCTACGTCAGATGCCGGTTTTGCACCACTAATGTTAGACGTTATTGATTTTGCTGATCTTTACGCCAAGAGAAAATCTGCAGTTGCAGCGGATCCGGTTAATGATACGAAAAATTAGTTAAGTCAGGTCAAGTACGGTTAACAATTAGCAGTTAGCATTTAACAGTTGTTAGTTTTTTCACCTAACTTTCCACTCACTCCAACTGTTAATTGTTAATTGCTAAATGCTAACTGTTTAAAAAAAGTCCTTCATGAAAAAACTGTTCACAGCCATTGCCTTTATTTTGTGCACAGCTTCAGCCAATGCCGCCGACACTTATAAATTTGATCCTAATCACACTAGTATCGCTTGGTCGGCAAATCACTTTGGATTTTCTAGCCCTTCAGGAAAATTTACCGAAGTTGAAGGAACAATAATTTTAGACGAAAAAATTCCCCAAAATAGCTCGGTTAATATTGCGATTAAAATGGGATCGATGTCGACGGGCTTAAAAAAGTTCGACGAGCATTTGATGAGTAGCGATTTTTTCAATGTAGAAAAATTTCCCACTGCTACATTTAGCAGTTCTTCTGTTGCCAAAACCGGAAATAATACGGCAAAGATTCGGGGAAATCTTACCTTCCTTGGCATTACCAAAACTGTCACGCTGGAAGCACGGATAAATAAAATCGACATCAATCCGATTACTCAAAAAAGAACGGCAGGATTTTCCGCCTACACCACGATTAAACGTTCTGACTTCGGAATAACTTTCGGTCTACCCGGAGTTTCAGATTTAGTAAAAATTACCATTGAAGCCGAAGCGCTTTTTGATTTGTCAGACTATGTTTTAGCCAATGCCACCAAACACGCCAAGTTACCAACTCGTGAAATTGCCGAATGGAAAATAATCCCCGCCGATAGCACCCTTGAATTTAATGCCAACCGTGAGAACTCAAATATCAGCGGCACTTTTAAAAAATTCGACGGCAAGATTTTCTTCGACAAAAACCAATTACAAAAAAGCAGTGCTACAATTAATGTAGACATGAACTCACTCGATGTCTCCTTCGGCGAAGTCGCCAGCGTCCTCCAAGGTACGACATGGCTAGCCATAAAAGCCTTCCCCCAAGCAACATTCACGGCAGACCGCTTCACTCCCATAAACGGCGACAAAAGTTTTCTCGCCAGCGGCAAACTAACCATCAAAGGCAAAACCCTTCCAGCCTCCGTTGAATTCACTCTAGAACAATATTCCGACACCGCTGCCCGAGCAGTAGGCAAAGCCACCATCCGCCGTAGCGCTTATGGAATCGGCGACCGCGATCTAAAAAAATCGAATGGGGTGAAGGATGAGGTGGAAGTTAAATTTACGGTGAACGCGGTGAGGTAAGGGGGGATGGATTCCGCAACCCTCTGTTAGAGAGGAGTCAAGACCTACCAAAAGTTTACGATCAATGTTTTACGCGCGGTAGCCAAAACCGCGCTGGACGGAGTTTGTAACTCCGTCCACATGTTTGCATAAAAGCCCATGTTTTAGGTTTGATACAAACGTGGGGTCGGGGTTACAAACCACT
>CANGQE010000050.1 GCA_947455845.1 Rickettsiales bacterium | reverse complement strand
TTTTTTTGCAGTTGATTGAAATTTTAACTAAAAGCATCATTGAATATTTATCAGAGCAGATTAAGGCTGGTGCTGATGTGGTGAAATTATTTGATTCTTGGGCCGGAATTTTACCGCCTGCGCAATTAAGAAAATGGGTGATTGAACCTACCAAAAAAATCGTTTCCGAAATTAAAAAACTACATCCGCAAACTCCTGTAATTTGCTTTCCGCGAGGAATTGGAATGAATTACCAAGAATTTGCTCAAGCTATTGAACCACATGGATTGGCGCTAGATCAAAATCTAGAAAAAAACTGGGTTAGAAAAAATCTTCAAGAAGATTTAGGGCAAGTGGTGCAGGGGAATTTGGATAATATTTTGCTAGCTTGTGGCTCGAAGAAAGAAATTGAGAAAGAGGTTTTGGGAATCCTAGAAAGCTTTAATGGACAGCCTTTCATTTTTAATCTAGGACACGGAATTCTACCGGAAACTCCGATTGAGAATGTGGAGTTGGTGGTGCGTTTAGTTAGGAGTGGTAGCCCTCTTTGAAAAAGAGGGAGGGAGTCGCTTTAGCGGCGGAAGGGTGATTTAAAAATTAGTAAGTGACGGGTAAATCACCCGTCTGTCCACCTGCGGTGGCCATCCACCCTCTTTTTCAAAGAGGGCTGGCCTCACAATTCAGTTTTAAGATTATTCCTTAACATTCCTCTCAGCATTTTCCAAAGCTTCAACAGTACCAATGTGAAAATATTTTCCCTTCATTTCCACACCTTTAACGCGGTGTAATAATCCACTTTCACCAACAGCAGATTTGTAAAAATGTGACATTGAAAAACATTTTTCCGGAGCTCTTTCTAGAATTTTTGGATTAATGATTTGGACACCAATAAAAACGTGACTCATCGGAATTTCAGAAAATCTAAAAAGAGTTCCTGCCTTAAAATCAAAATCACCGCCACCATGAATATTTCCCTCGTAGCCGGAATAATCATCGACTTTTTTAAGACCTAAAAGGATGTCGCATTCGCAATCTTTCCAAGCTCTGGTAATGGTTTCAATATCTGAAACAAAGCTCATATCTTGCCATAAAACATCGCCGTTAATAAGTAAAAGAGGTTCATCAAAATCGATTTCATCTTTGGCAAATACTAACCCACCACCGGTTTCAACTTTTTCAACTTCGCGGGAAAATATAATTTTGGGGTTTTTTAATTTTTTGATGTGGGACTCGATTTGATCAGCTAGATAAAAACCGTTAATAATTATTTTTTTAATGTCGGGAAGTTGGTCTAGTTTCTCAATCGCGTAATCAATTATTGCTTTGTTTTTGATCTTTAATAGTGGTTTAGGAGTTGAGTCGCTAAGTGGACGTATACGCTCTCCACGACCGGCGGCAAAAATAAAAGCTTGAGTGATTTTGGTCATTGGTTTGTGAAAATTTTTAGATAGATCCTGAAACAAGTTCAGGATGACGCCGAGAGAGAGGGACGTCCTTCTCCAAGACTCCGTCATCCTGAATTTGTTTTTAGGATCTATCAACTAAAATTTAATTAGCGTCTAAGGTAGAATCAGGAATGAAGCCACCCACTTGCGAATCCCAAAGTTTTTTGTAAGTACCATTTAATTCAAGAAGTTCTTGATGTGATCCATCTTCAACAATTTTTCCTGAATCAAAAACTAAAATACGATCCATATTTTTAAGGGTGGAAAGACGGTGGGCAATGACAATGGTGGTTTTGCCACTCATTAGATTTTCTAAGCTGTCCTGAATTAAATTTTCAGTAATTGAATCAAGCTGACTAGTGGCCTCGTCCAAAATTAAAATTGGTGCATTTTTTAAAAAAGCGCGGGCAATCGCAATACGTTGACGTTGTCCACCGGATAGTTTAACGCCGCGTTCACCAACTAAAGAATCGTAGCCTTGAGTAAGTTTTTTAATAAATTCGTGAGCGTGAGCCTTTTTAGTGGCCTCAATAACTTCAGACTCGGAAGCATTAAATGATCCGTAAGAAATATTCTCTAAAAGTGTGCGGTGGAAAAGTGAAGGATCTTGGGGAATCATTCCAATAGAAGAGCGGAGAGATTCTTGAGTGACTTTAGAAATATCCTGACCATCGATCAAAATATGCCCTGAATCAACATCAAAAAATCGTAGAATTAAATTTACAAAAGTAGTTTTTCCACCACCGGAATGCCCTACTAAACCAACTTTCTGTCCTGATTTTATGGTCAGAGATTTATTGCAAAAAAGCGGTTCAGAATTTTTGTGGTAAGTGAAGCCGACATTTTCAAATGTGATTTCACCGCGAGTTACAGAAATAGTTTTAGAATCAGGTAAATCTTTGATTTGCAAAGGTTCATTAATCACCGACAGAGCTTGGTTAATTGTGCCAACATCTTCCAAGAATCCATTCAACTCATTTGCTGTCATCCACATTAAATGAATGATCCAATTGTTAATGGTGAAGAGTAGAAGAAAATCACCTAGAGTCACAAGGCCTTGGGAATAAAGCCAAATTAAAGCGACAATACAAAAGCAAAAATAGGCTGAAAAAGTGCAAGCGTGAATTAGGTAAAATTTAATTAGAAAAATATTCCGCTTCTTAGAAATTTTAGTGTAGTCATCTTGTAAGGACTTGATTTTACTGCTTTCAAAACGAGATCGGGAAAAGAATCTGACATTGGAAATATTACTTAAAACATCAACTAAGTTGCCCATTATTCTAGTTTGCTGATCTGCTGCGGCAATTGAGAAAGGATTGGTTAATTTAGATGCCTTAAAGGCCATTAAAATAAAAATTCCGGCCCAGAAAATTAGAGCAAAAGCAAATAATTTGTGAATTGAGTAAAGAGTAAAAAAGGCAATTAGGAGGCTTAAAATTACGTTTAAAAAATTGTAAAGTATTTTGGCAAGCATTTGTGGAGTTGAGTTGGCGAGGTCGCGAACTTTATTAGCAATTGATCCGGAAAAATTATTTTGAAAAAAATTGTGAGAATGTTGCATCGCGTAATCCATTGACTCGGATGTGATTTTTTTCTTCATTGCCGGCGTCAAATTCATCCAAGAAAAATCAGCAAGACGCCAGACGAGTCCGGGTAAAAGAGTAAGTATTATTAGGAGTAAGGCGATGGGCCAGATAGTTGGGATTATTTGCTCGTGAGGAGTGGTGGATAGTTTGTCGATTAGAAGCTTTGAAACGTAAGGCCAAAGTGAGAGGTCAATGGCGTTGTAGAGAATGACGAAAAGATGAAGACCTAGGTAGAATTTGAAGGGTTTTAGGGAGTGAAGTAGGAATGGGATTGAGGTTTTCGGTTTTTGCATTTTCTGTTTTAAGGATAGTTTGTGCGAATAGATCCGAACTTGTTTCAGGATCTATCTCACGGTATTACTTAACATCTAATCCAATATCCACCGCTCTTACCGAATGCGTCAGCGATCCAATCGAAATAAAATCAATTTCTAACTCAGAAAAACTTCCAATATTTTCCAAACTAATTCCACCGGAAACTTCAATCTTGGCCTTTTTACCAATCAACTTAATCGATTTTTTCAGCTCGGCGATTTTCATATTGTCGAGCATTATGATGTCGGGCTTTGATTCTAAAGCCTCTTTCACTTGTTCAAAAGTATCGCATTCAACTTCAATTTTTAACTTAGAACCTTTGCAAGCCGCAATCGCTTTTGCCACACTTCCTGCTGCTGCAATGTGATTGTCTTTTATCAGAATCATGTCGGCCAAGCTGAAGCGGTGATTTTTTCCACCGCCAACTGTGACGGCATATTTTTGTAAAGTTCGGTAACTTGGTAGAGTTTTTCTAGTATCTAAAATTTTGATTTTTTTATTTCCCAGAGCTTGAGCAAATTTTTGGGTGAGAGTTGCCACTCCGCTTAAATGCTGGATCAAATTGAGCATTACCCTTTCGGCAGCAAAAATTAATTTAGCATCTCCGGTGCCGCGAGCGATTGATTTTTGTGATCCCACGGCATTGCCATCTTTGGCAAGAATTTTAAAATCGAGTAGAGAGTTTTTGAATTTTTTGGAGTTTTGTAATTGAGAAAAAACTTCCGAAATAATTTCTTTACCGCAGAAAATAATTTCTTCACGAGCGTTGATTTCAAAGGTAATGAAGCTGTTTTTTGGAATGGTTAAATCAGAAGTAGCATCGTTAAAAGCGCAATCTTCACGCAGGGCGATTTTAACAATTTTGGCGATTTCTTTTTTTAATGACTCTTGCGACATTTGCGGGGATCGAATTTTTGTTTTTGTAATTTGGACAGGCGCTCATTGATGAAATGGCGCATAAAGTTTAGATCTTCAGGAGTAACTTGTCTGGTGCCGTCTTCACTTTCTTTGATTAGATTTTCAATAATCAGGAAGGCCATGCAGCCTTCGCCTAAATTTTCATTGATGAAGGCGGGCATTTGTTTGGTCCAAAGCGGAGCATTTTTGGCGTTATTTTGAGCAAGTTTGTAAGAAAGCTCCAAAGCTCGATCCATGTCACGGAGGTTATTTTTAGCAATGTAAATGGCCTGATAAAACCACCACCAATTAGCGTCGATATCTTTCGAAGCATGTTCATCCAAGTAATTTACGATGTAGATCGTATCGGGACGATTTTGGGTTTGAGCGAAATAGTAGCTGGCCAAAGATGGAACCCAAGTTGATTTGCTGTTCAACTCGTCAAGCACCTTCATCCATTGGTAAATTCGGGTGTAATCGTAATTTTTTAGTGAAATGAAGCCAGCGAAAACATCGCCGGAATTTTGCAGCTTTGCTGCCAAGATGCGAAATAAAAATTCTTTGTCGCCGAGGGAAAGAGCGGAGATTAAATATTTGCTTGGAGCCGGAGCTACAATGTCGAAGCGTGGTTTAACATTTTCAGTTTCCTTCCACAAAAAAATCTGGCATCCAAAAGTAGCAAGGAAAAGCCAGAAGAAAATTTTATGGGAATAGACGTGGTAAAAAAGTTTGAAATTCATTGGAAGTCCTAGAACTGCTTCTTTTTAAAGTCGTGAAATGACATGAAAATCATTAGAGGAATGTAGATTAGCGATTGCCACAAAATTACTTTTAGATTGCCGAAATCGGTGACGCCGTAATTTAGCCATTCGCTTTGTCCGAAAAGATCAAGGCGTGGAAAGAGTGCCGAGAAAAACTTTAGACCTGTAGCAAGAGCGTGATTTTTAGCTTGAGTAAAATCTTGAGGTAATTCAATCGCCAATACAAAAACGCCCATTAGCCGCGAGATAATGTAGAAGCCGAAAGAGGCCATGATTGCGGAAAAGGAATTTTTTAGAATTAGTGAAGATAAAAGTGAGAAAGAGATCACGATCATTAACTCAGAAAGTAGGGTGGCTGACCACATTAAAAGCCCAAATTTATTAGATTGAGTGACGATTAAAATGGCGCTGATTAATGGAATAAAAATCAGAAAAGCGGCGATAAAAAATCCGGCTAGATATCCCAAAACAAATTGCTCACGCGAGATTGCTTTGGAAAGGATGAATTCAACCTCTTTATTTTCAAAAGCTCGGTTGAGATTGAGGCAAACAAACAAAATCATGCCGATTGAAAGTATCACGCGGGAAGAGCCGGCAATGTAAGCAGCAGTTGTTTGTTGCTGTTCTGCCAGAGCGGTCGACCCCAAGAAAATAGAAATAGAGAATGATGCAATTAAGGTGATAAAGAGGCCTAGATAAAGCCTATCTCTAATGCCCGTTAGGAGAATATATTTTAGAATTGATTTCATGGTTAGTTTTCAAAAAAACGACGTTTATTAGTATCAAATTTTTCTTGGAAGGCGCGATCAACTTTGCCAACTGAGGAAGTGCTTTTCACAATAGTGGCCTTGATAAAGATCACGGTTTCAACAATTGCAGTATCTTTTGAGTTTGCTTTAAAGAGATATCCTAGAATTGGAATTCTGCTTAAAAAAGGAACGCCGGAATCATCATTGATGGTGGTATCTTTCATCAAGCCGCCAATTACTAAAATATTGCCGCTTTTGACTTTGGCAATGGTGTCGATGGTTCTGGTTTGGATAACAGGAACCAAATTGGTGAAGCCTTCAGGGCTTGCCGGATCTTCTACCTCGCCACTTTTAATCGACAAAGTTGGCTTAATGCTCATGAGAATTTCATTGGTTTTGGTGTTAATAGAGGGCACGATTTCCAGCTGTACCCCAACATTTTCTTCCATCTTGGTCGAGGTGACGCTTGATGTGGTGACAGGAGTAGAGCCCGATGTTGTGGTGACGTTTTGATTGGCATCAATTTTAAAATAAACCAATTTATCGCCGAAATTCAAAGAGGCTTTTTGGTTGTTGATGGCATGCAAGCGCGGACTGGAAATGGTGCGAGTAGTTCCAAATGTTTCCAGCGCGGTTACTGAAGCGTTAAGGTCCACGCCAAGTAGGCTTTCTCCAATATAGCTGATGCCCTGAATGGCGCCCGAAGAGTCGGTAACGGCGTTACTATTAGAGGCTGTAGTATTGTTGCGACTGCCAAATACAGTCCAGCTAATGCCGGTTTTATAGGTCTCGGTCAAAGATACTTCAACAACTTTAGCCTCAATTAAAACCTGCATGGAAGCGCTTTTCTCAACATCAGCTAAATATTTAGTAACTAAGCTATGTTCTTTAGCGGTTGCAAAAATCGAAATAATTCCGGCCGCCCTGTTGGGAGAAAGAGAAGAGGCGGTAGTTCTTGTGGACCCTTCCGAAGCGGCAAAAGATGCGGCCGCTATTGGTGCTGATGTTGATAATAAGGAGGCGATATTGGCTTCCACATCCGTCCAAAGTTGGCTACCAACCAAATAATCAACGAAATAATTTTTCATGTAAGGCGTGTCGCGTTCAAAGTGCAAAACTCCATTTTCGTAAGAGTAGCGTAAATCTCCCAAGGTCGCAATGCGGTCAATGACCTCTTTGAAAGGGCGATTTTTGGCGTTTAGAATGATGCCTCCGGAAATTCCGGGATCGAGGTCAATATCAATTTGAGCGGCACGACCAAGCTCAATTAAAACGTCTTTTAGAGGTACTTGCTCAGTAACTGAAAAAGAAATGGTTTTAGTCCCACCTATTACCGGCGGCGGTGGAGCCATAATTAATCTGGAAATCTTAGGGATTGGGGCCTCAATTTTTAAAGTATCGGCCTTTTTATTTTTAGAGATTTTCTTGGGATCCTTCATCATCGCATCTTTTAGATCAGAACGGTCGAGCTTGTTTTGAGTGTCAAAGGGATCAATAGGGCCAGAACAAGAAAGCTGCGTTAAAAAAAGGGGCAGAATAATAATAATTTTTTTGAGAAGATTATTTAATTTTGACACTTCAAATTTTTATTAACTTTTTTAAGCCTAAAGATTGGGCAATTTTACCCCAACTTTGCAGGGTACGGTATATTTTTCTCTCCTGATTTGTGCTGATTTTTCGGGCCAAAAAAAATTTGGCATCTTCAAGAGGATTAAAGTAGCTTGAAAATTACGGGCGCAGGATCGGAGAATAGTTTTTATCCTCGAAGTTTTTTTAATCAATCTTTACTCATCTAAATATTGTAGATTCAAATAATTTGCTGCTTTCTTGATTTTAGTAAAAGCAAATTTAGCATCGCGCCATAATTTCTCTCTCGCAAAATTTCCCCTACAAAAATTTTCAAAAAAATGCTTAAAGAACAGGATAAAATTTTTACCAATCTTTACGGATACCAATCAGCAAATTTAGAAGCTGCAAAAAAGAGGGGCGACTGGTCGGATACTAAAAAATTTCTAGATCAGGGTGTAGAATGGTTGATTCAGCAAGTTAAAGATTCGGGCTTGCGCGGCCGTGGTGGCGCAGGTTTCCCAACAGGAACCAAATGGTCTTTCGTTCCGAAAAAAGCCGATCCCAAAGAAGGCAAGCCGCATTATTTAGTAATTAATGCTGATGAATCCGAACCGGGAACTTGTAAAGACCGCGACATTCTGCGTAACGATCCGCACAAGCTACTTGAAGGTTGTCTAATTGCTTCACGTGCCATTAATGCTAATACTTGCTACATC
>CANGQE010000049.1 GCA_947455845.1 Rickettsiales bacterium | reverse complement strand
TTCGTGATCTTTGTGCGGTAAGAATTCGTGAAGTGGCGGATCTAATAAACGAATAGTAACAGGCAATCCGGCCATGATTTTGAAGATCTCAACGAAGTCTTTACGTTGCATTGGTAGCAATTTTGCCAAGGCTTTTTTGCGGCCTTCAAGCTCTTCTGCCAAAATCATTTCACGCACTGCGATGATGCGGTCTTCGCTGAAGAACATGTGTTCGGTACGGCACAGGCCAATTCCTTCAGCGCCAAAGTCACGAGCAACTTGGCAATCAAGTGGAGTTTCAGCATTAGTGCGTATTTTAAGTACCCTCACCTCATCAGCCCATTTCATTATGGTTTGGAAATCTTCGGAAAGATTAGCTTTTAGAGTTGGCACCTCGCCAAGGATTACGTCCCCTGTAGAACCATTAATTGTAATGGTTTCGCCTTCTTTAACTTTCACGCCGCCGGCTGTGAAAAAATTACCATTGTGGTCAACGTGAAGCCCAGACGCACCTGAAACGCAAGGTGTTCCCATGCCACGCGCAACTACGGCTGCGTGAGAAGTCATGCCGCCGCGAGCGGTTAAAATTCCTTGAGAAACGTGCATTCCTTTAATGTCTTCAGGGCTAGTTTCAACACGAACTAAAATTACTTTTTCACCATTTTCAGATTTTTTTTCAGCTTCGGCAGAAGAGAAAACCACAATACCTGAAGCGGCTCCGGGTGACGCCGGAAGACCTTTAGCAATGATTTGAACTTTAGCTTTCGGATCAAGAGTTGGGTGTAAAAGTTGATCCAAACTGGCAGGATCAATACGCATTAAAGCTTCTTTTTCAGTGATTAATTTTTCAGCAACCATGTCCACCGCAATTTTCACCGCAGCATGTGCGGTGCGTTTACCGTTGCGGGTTTGTAGCATCCACAATTTTTTATTTTGCACTGTGAATTCAATATCTTGCATGTCACGGTAGTGATTCTCGAGAGTTTTGTAAATTTTTACTAACTCCGCAAAAACATCCGGCATTGCCTCTTCCATTGAAGGCAAAGTTGAGCCTAACTGTTCTTTTCCTGAAATTGTAATTGATTGCGGCGTACGAATTCCTGCCACTACATCTTCGCCTTGAGCATTGATTAAATATTCACCGTAAAGTTCTTTAGTACCGGTTGAAGGGTTGCGGGTAAAGGCTACACCTGTTGCCGAAGTGTCACCCATATTTCCGAAAACCATTGATTGCACGCTAACTGCGGTACCCCATTCGGCAGGAATATTGTTAAGTTCACGGTAAATAATCGCGCGTTCATTCATCCAAGAAGCGAATACCGCTTCAACTGAACCCCAAAGTTGCTCATTAACATCTTGCGGAAATTCACGACCTAATTCTTCTTTTACTTTGTCTTTAAAAAGTGCCACGATTTCTTCCAAGTTTTCGCAAGATAAATCAGTGTCGGCACTAGCTCCGAACTCTTGTTTTTTCTCGTCTAAAATTACTTCGAAATTGTAGTGATCTACACCCAAAACCACATCGGAATACATTTGGATGAAGCGACGGTAAGAGTCAAAAGCAAAGCGGCGATTGTTGCTTTTTTCAGCAAGGCCTAAAACTGTTTTGTCATTTAAACCTAAGTTTAAAACTGTGTCCATCATTCCGGGCATTGATGCTCTGGCACCTGAACGCACTGAAAATAAAAGTGGATTTTTTTCGTCACCAAATTTAGCGCCGATTTTTTCTTCGACTTGAGCAAGAGCTGCTCCAACTTGTTGTCTTAGTTCAGCCGGAAATTTTTTGCCGTTCTTGTAATAAAAATCGCAAAATTCAGTGGTGATGGTAAGGCCTGGGGGAACCGGCAAACCCATCTTAGACATTTCTGCTAAATTGGCACCTTTACCACCAAGTAAGTTTTTCATTGAGGCATCGCCATCAGATTTACCGTCACCGAAAGAATAAACGAATTTAGTCATTTTTAAAAAGTTTGATTATTTTTACCGACATCCCCCAGCCCGCTGGTCGAGAGGAGTCGAGACCAACCCGAATTTACGCTCCTTGTCTAAAACAGTGAGCGTTAACTTTGGTAGGTCTCGACTCCGCTCGACCAGCGGGGTGTGGAATGTGGGATGTGTGGATAGAAATGTTTAGAACAAGTCGAATTCTATTTTCCCAACCTCAACCCCATTTACAACCAGTGCAATCGCATGCTTTCCGGCATTGTGCTTTCTGGTTGAAAGGTCGCGGAAGGAATGTTTTTTAGTAAAACTAAAAACACCTTCAGCGAAATTTTTGGTTGTGATTTGGAAAATTTTTTTACCGTGAGAACCGTTTTTATTGAGAAAATAAACGGCGTATTCAATTCTTATTTTGTTGTTTGACGCTTGATTGCGTAAGGCAAATTCAAAGGTCAGATTTTGTGAAATTTTAATCACCTCTTTTTCTAAAGCAAAGCTTTGAATCGTAAAATTTTCTGACAAAATGTTACTGTCTATGTCGATTAGTTTTAGGGCTTCTTTGTTGCCGCGTTTTAGTAGGGTGCGTAAAGAGTGAGCAATTAGGCGTGACGAGACTACACCTTTCCACTTTCCTAGTAACTCCAAAACCACCGCCGGATTATCTTTCGAAATATCGTTCAAATTATTGGCCACACTCTTACGCACATATTCCGACTCATCATTTTTTAGCTCTTCCAAAATCGGTAAAATCGCCGCAGGATTTTTCTTAAAGCTTGGTAAAGCCTCGCCCCAAGGCAACCTTGGACGACAGCCTTCCGAAGCTAGTCTTCTGATGTGATGATTGGGATCTTTTGCCCATTTTTTGAAAAAAGTTAAAGCCCGTTTTTCGTCGAGTTTGAGGAATTGGCGGACGGCGAATTCGGAAGTGCCAAACTCGGTTAGGGATGCAAGAGATTGCATGGAAAAATCGAAGAGCATCTCTTTGCAACCAAACAACTCAACAAAATCAGGAAAGCAAATCAAGGCCAAGCGCGCACCCGCACCTTTGGTAATTTTACCGGCGACCGCTTTTAAAATTTCAACTTTTTGTCGATATTCTTTTGGACTCAGCGCTTCATCAAGAACTATCGTGACCGCCCGCATTCTCTGCTTCAAAGCTTTATCTTCCCAACTTTTACCAACAAAATTTCTAAGAAATTTTTTGTCATCAAATTTTTTGTCCAGCGACAAAATTGCCGCTGTCAACTCTTGCAAAAATTCATTATTGTAAACTTCTTTTAGTAACATCACCTACTTGCCGCCACAGATTTAATAGATTGATCTTCTTCCTTAGGATTAATTAGGTTAGCCATTGGAATAACGGTTTTATTAAAACTATCATTGGAATATCGCAGTAATTCATTAGTTTTTCTACCCGGACTTGCTGGGTTTCCTGCTGATCTGGTAATGATTGCAAACCATTCACAATCTTCGTTAAATTTATCCCCATTACCCTCGCTCAAAGCTTTGTGAGCACCGCTAATTAATTTAGTTCTAGTGTCATAAAAATTCCCCGATCGACATACGTTTGAAATTTGCTGAGCTACACAAGCCAATGTTTGCCTAGTTGCTAAATCTAGTTGCGAATCTTTTACTAAAATAGAACAGGCCTTAATTACATGCTTATTATATCTGATTATCGACTCCGGTGAGGAATCTATTTCCTCAAAAATTTTTCCCAATGCAGCTTGAGTTTCTTTGGAAGATCCAAAACACAAAGGAGTGATGGCATTTTTCAGAACCCTTTTACAACCCTCGACTTGGTAGCACATATGAGCAGCTCTCATGCCCTCAGCACTATCAAAATCATTTTCTTTGGCAAACTGCATTGCTGCTTTTGAGCCATGCTTGGCGCCAGTCTTTAAAAACTCTTCATAGACTTTAGCAGTTGCAGGAATGGTTCCGTTTGGAATTTCAAAATCCAAACCATTAGCCAAGGTAAATGACTTTACGTCAGCAATTCCTAATGCAAAAATTGCTGAAATGGCAGTGTTTCTAATTAGGGGAATTTTAGAAAAATCAGCCAATAGCTCCTGACTAAAATCTTTCGAGTCTTGGTAAAATGGTGCCATTGAGAATGTTGAAACTCCACTAGCTCTTTGCAGAGAAATCGCTCCGATTCTACGCATATTGCGATTGAAAATTGAAGGATCCCAAGCATCCATGGTATTTTCTTTAAGGGCTTCGGTTTTGATGTCGCCACTTCTATTATCCGGTCTGGAGCTTAACTTTCCGAGTTTTTTTACAACCGTAGCGGGAATTGATCCACGGTGAGTTAGGTCACCGGAATTAACCGGCTTACCATCTAACTCAATTTCTACTCCACGCTCGCTTGCAACGTGACCTTGGTAATAAAAATCTACCAAAGATTCTATTTCTTGAGCAGAATATTTTAATTTCAAATTAATCAAATCTTCCTGCGAACTATCCCGTTCTTTTAACAACATACTGGTTAGACGATCGCGTGTTTGATGCTGAGCATCCGAACCTTGAGCAGTGAATTCGCTTTGCAATAATTCCAATCTCCACGGCGCCATTCTTTCTAAATCATTAGCGCCAATTCCCTGAAGTATTGCCAGTTTAAATCCTGCTGCTTCCACCATTTCTCTAATTGCAGTATCAGCTTCTAAATAGCGGATGGTAACCTTGTGAGCACCAAGTGAAGAAGAGCCATCACTGTTACTTCTGGTCTGCCTAACCACCCCTCCCGATTTTTTGATGTAATCAACACATTCTTCATCCACCAACATCTCTTTGGTAAAGTTGATTAGAAGAGGAATGGTTACCTCATCTTCAGCAAGAGGAGAAATTTCAACTACTGAGTTTTTTGCCGCCGCAATTGCAGATTCGGAGAAAAATTGTTGGTAAATATCAAAGCCTGCTTCTTTGCTTTTTTCAGAATAATATTCCTTAAAGTAAGGAATCGATTCGTGATATTCCGGCAATTGCTTAGAAAGTTCAAAAAGTTTTAAAACATTTTTGAAGCTGGATAATTCGCAGTTAAATTGCGAGATAATGTGCTCGTGAGTTGGATGCATTAAAGCTGATTCCATCATGCACATGACTTGTCTTTTGGTTTCGGAAGAAAATTCAGAAAAACTAGCAGCAATTGTTCCCACTTCATCTGTGGCGAAGCTTGGCTTTGCCGAACAAATTCTAGTTATTTCAGCAAGACCATCATTAGTTTTGTCGATTTCTTCGCGAGTGGTAAAGCCATTCTCAGCCGCTTTACAACCGGAAGATTTTACGTAATTTCTCATTTGCTTGAAAGATTCACTCAGGCCTTCTTCCCGCGACGAATCGTAATCATCCAAAATCTTAATGATTTTATTTTCGATTAATTTCGCCTCATCACCAACCAAAACTCGATCTGCGAAATCTTTTTGAATTTGCTTTATTGGATCAACAACCTCTTCTCTAAATTCAATAAGACTCTCTCTAAAATCAGCAATATCAACGCATAATTCAATCTCATCCGCATAATCTTCTGACATTTTTAGCAAAGAATCAAAAAACTTCTGCTGAGATTGATATTCAAAAATAACACCATTACCCGCCTTAACATGCGGCTTGCCATCCATGTCAAAAGACCAAGAGGTAAACTTAATGTCGTCAACTTCAATCAAATTGGGATATTTTGTTGCAACAGCAGACACCTCTTTTTTGCAGCGATCCATGTGGTACAACAATAAGTCTCTTTCATCTTGGATTGTCATTTTTGTGACGTGATGAATCGGCTTTTCAATAAAGTTAGTAATAATTTCACGACGCACTTTAGAGCAAATATCCGAAAACTCGGTAAAGCTGGGCATTCCAGATAACTTAGCATCTTCAATAATTGAATTTTCAATTCCTGCTTCTGACGCCAAGCGAGCAATCTTTACCACATTTTCTGGCAATACCGACTTTTGCTCCTGAACCCTCACCAAAGCTGTTTGCAGCTTTACGATTATATCTTTCTCACGAATGGCTCGTAAATTTTGTCCCTCCGTTGGATGAGCGGTAAACCTGATGTATGGGCGGTTTTCTTCTATTCTTTCCTTCAAAGCTTCGTGACCAATTTTTTCTTCAAGACTACCAACCTCGTCACGCAATTCGCCCTTAATTTCAAGATGCATTCTTGGTAAAAGAGTAGTGCGCATGGCAATAAGCTTGTGGCCCACTTCCAGTGAATTTTTATTCGGAGATTTTTCGGCCATTATCTCTTCAAAATCACTCATCACATCTTGCTTGGAAAGCCTAAAGTAATCTTTAATTTTTTTATTATTAAATTCTTCTTCCGCAGCCGTATTTCGAAAACTAGGAAAAAAACCTTGAGTTGCTAAGTGACGTGCTCCAATTACGGAGCGCACGGTGGAGCCAACGACTCTTTTCATTATTTAAGAAATTTCAATTTTCGATAAATCGCCAATCTCGTTAAATAGACTGCGAATTTTGGAGAGTAGAAGTAAACGATTTTCACGCAGGTTTCTATCCTTGTCGTTAACCACCACATGATCAAAGAAATGCGACAATGGCACTTCTAGCACATCTAAAAGTTTAACAGCAGAATCAAATTCACCTTTGGCAATTAGTTTTTTAAATGGAGAAAAAATCTGTTTAATGCGGCGGTAAAGAACAATTTCATATTTGGTTTTAAAGGCTAAGCGCGAAGGATTACCTTCATATTTGATAGAATCTTTTCTCTCTTCAATTGCCAAAATATTTGCTGATCTTTTATAGAGCTCGATAATTTTTTGACTCTCAACGCTGCAAATAAATTTATTCAAAAACTTAATCTTGTTAGCCAAGAGGATAGTATCGCAATATTTCTGAACTTCCAAATCTGATAAATATTCATCGATCACCAAGTTAATAATATCAGGTTGCACCATCTCAGTTTCTCTTAGATAGACTTTTAGTCTTTCAACAAAAAATTTAACCACCTCGTCGATGATCATTTTTTTATTATCGTAAAGAGTTCCTTCTTTTTCACCCAGAAGATTATTCAGTACTTTTGTCGGAAAAGAATTAAGTGCCTTTTCCACTAGAGCCCTAATTGGAAAAGCAATATTATATTGGAAGGAAATTCTGATGATTCCTAGAGCGGCGCGCCTTAAAGCATAAGGATCTTTTGAGCTGGTAGGCTTTTCATCAGCCAAGAAGAATCCAACTATAGTGTCAATTTTATCAGCAATTGAAAGTACGATTCCTAATGCAGTTTTAGGCAATTCTGATGCGGGACCTAGTGGCAAATAATGCTCATAAATTGCGGCGATAATTTTTTTATCTTCGCGTTGTTTTTGAGCATAAAAACTACCGATTTTTCCCTGTAATTCCGGCAATTCACCTACAGCTTTGGTAAGCAGATCGACCTTACATAAATCAACGGCGTGATCAATTAATGACAAATTGCAATGAGGCACAAAGACGGCAAGAAATTTTGCCAAACTATTGATGCGCAGAGTTTTATCATAAACCGACCCTAACTTTTGATGGAGTACAACTTTTTTAAGATCGTCAACTCTCGACATCAAAGTCCTTTTCATGTCTTCAGCAATAAAAAACTCAGCATCGCTCAAGCGTGCGCGCACTAGCTTTTCATTATCTTTGATGATTTTTTCCTGATTGGAATCGGTGATGATTGCGTTAGTAATAAAAATAAATTTCGGCAGCAACTGACCTTCAAAACTTTTTAGGCAAAAATATTTTTGGTTTAGTTTTAGAGTTAAAACCAAAACTTCATTGGGCAATTCCATGAATCTTTTATCGATTGATGCAACCAATGCTGTCGGATATTCGCATAGGCCCGTCACCTCATCAAAAAGCGGAGATTTATCCGCTTCGTCAACAGCATCTAAACCGAGATCAAATGTAATTTTAGAGATTTGGGCAATGATTGATTTTTTTCTTTCAGCTTGGTCTAAAATTACCAAGTTTTCTGCAAGGGTTCTTTTGTAATCAGAGGCATCTTTAATTTCTATCAATACGCCTTGGGACTTAGTTCCAATTAAATTATTAGCTTTCAATCCGACGAATTCACATTCGATAATTTTACTGCCAAACATGCAGCAAATATTGCGAATGGGCCTTACCCACTTGGGTTGAGGATTGTGATT
>CANGQE010000048.1 GCA_947455845.1 Rickettsiales bacterium | reverse complement strand
CCACTAGAGACAGCGTATTAAATGATTTTAATAACAAGGCCTCCAAGCTCAAACCTTTATTTCACGCTGAAGTAGTAGCAATTGGAGGAAAGGTAGAAGGTAACAGAGTGATAATGCCGGCAACAGATCAATCACCCGACCGCCTTGTCTTAACGAAAGATCCTACAACCCACAAATTTTCCAATGCTGAAATTCTCAAACCCGATGGAACTTCGGAAGCACTTTTTGAAAAAGATGGCCAATTGAAAGCCTCTCAAGCCCAAATCTTACCTAAAATTTTACGCCATTGCAGCGAGAAAATTCACGAGATTCAAGGCGGCAAGGCTCCAGTGCACCACGACGCAACCAAGGATGTCTTACGTCATCACGATCTCACTCCGACTGAACATAAGTCAGGTGGACGAGAAGCGGGGTAGATCACCTACACATCGACACTACCCACACGTGTCACCCCGCACTTGCTGCGGGGTCCACCGTGAAGCAAGGTCTGATGCAAACTTAAAAAATCAACTCGTAACACGGTGGACCCCGCAGCAAGTGCGGGGTGACACGTGTGGGTACTTTGGTGCACATAGTTCAATCGAGATCATAAATATATCAGAGAATTAGGTACTTTACAATGCTTCTAAAGACTTCTCATAACATCGAATTATTTTTCACTCCAGCGCCGCCTTATCCCGCTTCTTTCTGTGAGTCATAATCGCGAAGCGGTGGGCTTCGTCGCGTAGGCGTTGGAGGTAATGCATTACAGGATGATGTTTGGGTAGGGTGAAAGATTCCTTGTTAAATTGGTGAAAATTTTCTTCACCGGCATTGCGGTTTTCACCTTTAGACATGCAGATTAGTGGGATGTTTATTTTAAGTTCAGCGAAGATTTCTTTGGCCGCGCTAAGCTGACCTTTGCCGCCATCGATGATGATTAAGTCCGGATATTCCTCTTTTTTTATTTTGGAAAAACGACGAGTTAAAACTTCACGCATCATGGCAGTGTCGTCGCGGTTGTGTTTGATAGATCCTGAAACAAGTTCAGGATGACGATGTAGGGATGTAGTAGAGTTACTGTCATCCTGAACTTGTTTCAGGATCTGTTCCCCCTCCCCAAATCTCAAATTAAACTTGCGATACCCACTCTTAATAAATCCATCCACCCCTGCCGTTATCAATGCTCCAATCGCATTAGTTCCTCCCGTGTGACTATTGTCGTAAACCTCAATACGCTGTGGAATCTTAGGCAAATCAAAAATCTTTTTCACCTCGAGCAGCAATTCTTTATTATTCAAATTCTGCAAAATTTTCTGTTCTAAATTTTGTACAGCGAGCGCCTCTTGATCTTTCAACAAAGCCAATTTAGCTCCCCGTTTAGGAATTATTATTTCAGTTTTTTTACCGGAAATTTTTTCCAAGAAACCTTCCATCAAATCTTTATCAGCAATTTCCAAATTTAATAAAATCGTCTTCGGTGGCGTTTGTGCTAAATAAAATTGTCCTAAAAATTCCGCTAAAAATTCTTCTAATTTTTTATCTTCTTCAATTTCGTAAAAATAAGGTTTAGCTCCCAAACTTTGCCCTGAGCGAAAAAACCCGACATAGGCACAGACCGCACCATTACTGGCTACAACCGTAATTAAATCGGCGTTATTAACCTCATCAACATTAATATTTTGTTTAGTCTGAATCATATTTAGCGACTTAATTTGATCGCGAATAAAAGCCGCCTGCTCGTAATCTTGAGTCGCACTTAAATGCTGCATTTTCTGGGCTAATTTCTTTTGCACTTCCGCCGATTTGCCGCTTAAAAAATCAATCGCGTTATTTACCGAAACTTGATATTCATCCTGAGAAATCATGCCCACACAAGGCGCATGGCATCTTTTAATTTGATATTCCAAACAAGGTTTTTTGCGAGATCTAAATTCGGCATCGGAACAATTCCGCAACAGAAAAATTTTGCGCAAAATATCAATTGTGCGATTAACATCGTGAGCCGAAGCGTAAGGCCCAAAGTAGGAACCCTTGTCACTCTTGCCACCGCGATATTTAGTAATTTGAGGAAAATTATGATCGGTAATTAAAATCTGCGGAAAAGTTTTGTCGTCACGTAATAAAATATTAAACTTCGGCTCCAGCTCTTTAATTAAATTATGCTCCAGCAGCAGCGCTTCAACTTCATTTTCGGTTTGAATAAACTCCACCTTCTGCGCCAAGAAAACCATGCGCCCGATGCGCGCCGAAAGCAGATTTTGTTTGGTGTAACTTGAGATTCTTTTAAGCAAGTTTTTAGCTTTTCCGACGTAAAGAATTTTGTCTTTAGCATCGGAAAACTTGTAAACCCCCGTAGTTTCGGGGATGAGAGGGAGTTGGGATTTTATTGATTCGATTGGCATTGGTCAGTTAACAATTAGCAATTAACAGTGAGGTACTAATTGTTAATTGTTAATTGATAATTGATAATTGCTAAAGTCTTGTTTAGATTTTTTTTAAAATTTTCAATGCAACTTCCTAACTCCCCAAAACATGGTAATAAAAAAAGAGCAGCTTGAAGAAATAAATTCGCTGCGCACTCAGTCAAATCAAACTCTTAGACCAGTTTCTCCCGAACTTGAAGAAATTCTGTACCAACCTTTTGAAGTATTAGATCACGGCTTTGTGCGCGTGGTTGATTACATGGGAAATGACGCTTCCGTTGTGCAAGCAGCGCGCGTTTCTTACGGCCAAGGCACTAAGAAGGTTAATGCTGACAAGGCTTTGATTAACTATTTAATCGCCCATCGTCACACTACGCCACTCGAAATGTGTGAAATTAAATTTCACATTAAGCTGCCAATTTTCGTGGCCCGCCAATGGATCAGGCACCGCACCGCTTCCGTAAATGAATATTCTGCGCGCTACTCAATTGTTGAGGATGAATTTTACGTTCCGCGCGCCGAAAACTTATCAGCTCAATCAAAAATTAATCATCAAGGACGCGATGAATCATCGGTTCTAAATGCCGTTGAGCAAAAACGGGTTTTGGAAATTCTCAAGCAAGATTCGCTGAAGTCCTACGAGCATTACCTTGAAATGATTAACCAAGATGAAAATGGTAATGTTGCTGACGAAAATAAAGAAGGCCTAGCTCGCGAATTAGCCCGCATGAATCTACCTTTAAGCTGCTACACGCAGTGGTATTGGAAAATTGATCTACACAATCTTTTGCACTTTCTAAACCTGCGCGCTGATCCTCACGCTCAATATGAAATTCGGGTTTACGCGCAAGCAATGCTTGATATTGTAAAGAAATGGGTACCTCATTGTTTCGAAGCTTTCATTAAGCATCACAAAGACGGCCAAAACCTTTCCGGACCAGCGCTTGAAGTGGTTAAAAAAATGCTCCAAGGTGAAAAAGTTACTCAAGAAAATAGCGGCCTTTCGGTTCGCGAATGGGGAGAGTTGGAGAAGATTTTAAAAATATAAAACGGTTGAAAAAATTAAGAATTAAGAAGTAAGAATTAAGAATTGGGAGCTAAAGATTAGCTTCATACTCTCCTTAAAAAAATTCTTAATTCTTAATTCTCACTTCTTAATTCAAAAAAACGGGGTCTAAATGTCTTTAGGAATGGGTGAATTATTATTAATTCTAGTAATAGTTTTTGTACTTTTCGGTGCCGGAAAATTGCCGCAAGTAATGAGCGACATTGGCAAAGGAGTTAAAGGCTTAAAGAAAGGCTTGAAAGACGAAGAAAAGGTTACTCCACCATCTGAAACTAAAAATATCTCTAACAAAAACTCCGACGAAAACTCAGCTTAGTGGATCAATATAAAATTATCACAACTCAGGTTATTGAAGATGTAGTCAATAAATCTTCAGCTGACCGTATTCCAATTCGCGACTTGGTAGACGCCATGCAAGGCATTGGCTTTGGCTTAGCGATGATGATTTTCTCTTTTGGTCTGATCATTCCTCTACCACCTCCCTTCCCTAGTATTATCTCATTGCCGCTAGTAATTTTTTCTTTGCAAATAGTTGCCGGATATTCAGCCCCAAAATTACCTAAAAGATTCTCTAACCTCTCGGTCAAAAGATCGGTAGTAGCCATGTTGGTGAAAAAATCAGCGCCTTACATTCGCCAAGTTGAAAGAATCTTACGGCCCCGCTTAAATTTTATGACCACGGCCGGTGCAGAAAGAATAATCGGAATTTTTACCTTGATTTTTTCCGGCTTCGTATTTCTACCAATGCCTCTTTCCAACTTCATTCCCGGCCTCGGCGTATTAATTATTTCTTTCGGAATGTTGGGAAAAGACGGCTTAATAATAATCTTAGGAATCATTGTTGGTGCCTCCGGAATCGCTATTTCAGTAGCTGCCGTAATGCTTGGAGTTGAGGCGATTTATTATTTGAAGCATTTATTTTTTGGTTAGAATTTCTCTAAAATCACAACCCGCTGGTTTCGCTGCCTCGAGACCTGTCTAATGTTGGCTACCGCGCTTAAGAAATTGAGCGTAAACTTTGGGTAGGTCTCGACGCAACGAAACCAGCGGGTTGTGATTTATTTAACAGAAGTAAATAACTAAACCCCCTCCCCCGCAGCCTTACCCGATGCCCAAGCCCATTGAAAATTAAAACCACCCAACCAACCCGTCACATCCAGAACTTCACCAATAAAAAATAAATTTGACTCCTTTTTAGCTGCGAAAGTTTTGGAAGAAATTTCGTCAGTATCAACACCACCCAAAGTTACTTCAGCTTTAGCAAATCCTTCGGTGCCATTTGGAACAACGGCCCAAGCGTTTACCATCGCGGCAATTTCTTTTAGTTTTTGATTAGAAAGATCGGCCAAATTTCCGCTAAATCCGCTTTTTTGCGCCAAGTAATTAGCCAGACTTTTGGGTAAAAATGTGGCGAGGAAATTTTGTAATTCTTGTTTAGGTCTCGATCTTTTTTCTTCCTGCAATTTTTCTAAAACATTAACTTCAGGCGCTAAATTTATTAAAATTTTTTCACCTTTTTTCCAGTAAGATGAAATCTGTAAAATAGCGGGACCACTGAGTCCGCGATGGGTAAAAAGCAAAGCTTCGCGAAAATTTATTTTGCCACAAGAGACAATGGCATCAACCGCAACACCGGAGAGATTTTTGGTTTCAGCGAGAATTTCTTCATTCAAAGTAAATGGCACTAGCGCCGCTTTGGGCTCAATGATTTTTAAACCAAATTGGCGGGCCACATCGTAGCCGAAGCCGCTTGCACCCATTTTTGGAATTGAAAGACCGCCGCTGGCAATCACCAAAGATTGGCATTGGATGATCTCGCCACCAATTTCTACCTCAAAGGAATTTTCTAATTTTCTGATTGCGCCGGCCTTGGTTTCAAGACGAATTTCAACATTGCCGTCGGCGCATTCTTTGAGCAACATTTCGACAATTTGGCGCGAGGAAATGTCGCAAAAAAGCTGTCCCAAAGTTTTTTCGTGAAAGGCAATTTGGTGTTTTTTTACTAAAGAGATGAAGTCACTTTGAGTGAAGCGCTGCAAAGCAGAAACACAAAAATGGGGATTGTTGGAAATGAAATTTTTGGGCGTGGTGTAAAGATTAGTGAAGTTGCATCTGCCACCACCGGAAATGCGGATTTTTTCGCCGACGGATTTGGCGTGGTCAATGAGCAAAACTTTGCGGCCACGTTGACCAGCTGTTGCGGCGCACATTAAGCCGGCGGCACCGGCACCGATAATTATTGTGTCGAAGGATGGCATGATTTGGTTGGTTGGTAGTAACAATACAATACCTAACGCAACCCGCTGGTTTCGCTGCGTCGAGACCTACCTAATGTTGGCTACCGCTTTTAAGACATTGAGCGTAAACTTTGGGTAGGTCTCGACTCCGCTCGACCAGAGGGTTTCTGGTAAAAAAATAACGACCATATTAAAAAATATGGTCGCCATTTAATCTAACAATCAAGGGTAGAAAATTATCTTTCGAGCAATTCTTCATTGATGAAATCAAGAACTAAACGCAGCTCTTCTTTAACATTTTTCAACACTAAACTTTTTTGTTCAGCATTGTCTTCAGGATGCTTTTGCGCATGCTCTAAAACTTTTGACAAATCAAATGCACCAATTGAAGCGGAAGCACCCTTGAAGGCGTGAGATGCCATGTACCAAGAGTTATTGTCATTCTCTTTAATTGCTTCTTCCATTTTACTAATATTGCGATGAGCGTTTTCTGAAAAAATCTTGAACAACTCTTTTTCAAATTCAGCGTCATTGTCAATGATGCTTCTTAGAAACTCTACATCAATTGCCCTTTTATGTTTTTGATTACTTTCCATAAACTTATTTTAATTTATTATTAATAACACATTTGGACCGAGTTTTACTCTGTTTCCTTAAACTAAAATATGTCTAAAAAAATTCATAGAGATAAAAAATGTTTGACAGCACTTCTAGCAATCCTAGAACTTCGCAACGATAAATTATATTTAAACCCTGAGTAGAAATAAAAGATTCTTTACCACCAAGAAAGACAATCAATTACTCATCTTACACTCATATTAAATAGTGCCTGTTTCAAAAGGAGACTCAGCTTGCGACCAATGATATTTAGATCCGCAACTAGATCTGGCAAAAAAAATCACTCTAATATCAAAGGCCGAGTTACGAAAAAAATATTGTCCAAAACTACCTCGCTGTGGTACAAAATTTCTCACCGTCTGGCAATTCGCTCATTTGGTAAAAATTATTATTACCAGAAAAAAATCATTAAGCGTAATCACACCGACCCCTCTTACTCCAAAAGATTTGGCAAAATCCACAAGCGTTACAAAAAAATTTATAATCCGAGAAAAATGGAAGAAGAGCGCATGGATTTGGCGCAGTCTTACACCATTCTCTCTTACATTTTACTACTATTAGTTTTTGGCTGGATCACGCTCAATGCTTTTATGATTTATCGCGGCTTTTGGATCAATCTTGACAAGCAAGTGAAATTCCAAAGTGGCGTGGTGGAAAAGGCGGCAACTTCTTTAATGAGCTCGGTTGATAATTATCTGAATTACATCGGGGATAAAATTTTAACCCTGAAGGGAGAAAGTAACAAAGAGACAATTTTTAACGTTTTAAAGAAAACCCTCAACCGCGATTCTTTGCAGAGAAACGTTTCATCTTGGATTAATATTAGCTTTGTCGACTCCGACAATAAAATCACCATCACTTCCGAAGAAGGCCTCTTAAAAAATGCCATTAATCCACCGCAATATTTTCCGATTGCTGAAGCTGGAAAAAAAAACGGCTGGCGTTTAAAAGTGGGACAAATCACCCACATTAACTCCAACACCGCCTCTTACGACATGCTACCCACCGCCATGCGCGTTGATTACGACAACTTACAGACCATCGGTACTTTCATTGCCCAGATCCCCCTCGAAATCATTCAAAGGCAAATTGATTGGGTTTTCGGCGATGAAGATATTTGCTACATTCTCATCGACAATAATTTAGACATTTTAGCCAACTCATCCAATTTCCACCGCAATAGTTTTGATAAAAAAACCATTCAATCAAAAAAAATTTTGCCAGAAGAACTTAAACGTCATAACGGTATCATTAACGACTTTTTGCCATTTAGATTCAAAATGGGTGATTGTGTTTTTACCTATTCCCAAAAGTCACCAGAATATGATATTGCTGTGCTGACAGGGTATAATCAAAAAAGAACGTGGCAGAAATTTGCCTTTCAATTGTTAGTTTCGGTCGGTCAATCAATTGGCGTTGCCGCTCTCTTCATCTCTACCATTTACTTCTTTAGACGGAAAAAAATTATACCTTTCGTTAATGAATTAATTAAAGCCAAAAACGGTGCCGAGGCTGCCAGTGTGGCCAAGAGTCAATTTCTCTCCAACATGAGTCACGAGCTACGCACACCGATGAACGGCATTATCGGAATGAGTCAGGCGCTACGCGAGTCCGAAACATTAAAAGAGGAAGAGCGCGATCAAGCTAACACCCTCTACCGCTCTGCCGACGCTTTGCTTTTAATTCTAAATGACATTCTCAATTTCTCTAAAATCGAAGCCCGCAAAATTGAAATT
>CANGQE010000047.1 GCA_947455845.1 Rickettsiales bacterium | reverse complement strand
CAGTTAGACTGTTTCTATCAAAGAAGCGGATAATTATTTGATCAGGGGTGGTGCTGGTGTATTCTTTAAGAAAATCATTTAGTCGATTAGGATCAAGAGATACCTGGGTTAAACCATCTCCTTCTGGGTTATGGTCAAAGAAGTGATATTTTAATTCAGAATTTTCTTGATAAGGTAGAACCAAGGCGTGGGCTCTGCTTATTGAGAGAATCTGCGCCAGATCATTGGAAGTGTAGCTACTTTGATTAAGGTCAAAATCAGGTAAAATATATTCTACAAAATCTGCCGAGGTAAAATCGCTTGCCCGTAAAGTTTGTTCAGTTAGTTGTAGTAAGTTTGAGGAATGAGATTCGGACAAAAATAATTTAGAATCGCTAAGTTTGAGTTGTAACAAGTTAGCTGCATTGTCGCTCTCTTGTCTTTCGCTGGCTGTAATAATAACCTTTTCTTGGTCAATAGGCTTGAGCAGTAAAGCGGGATCTTCGATGAAAGCTTCCTCATTTGTGGCAATGGGATCAGAGGTTTCTTCTTCACTTGATGTTTCGACTTTATCGAAATTCAGTAAATGAAAAAGTGTTGGTTTGGGATATTTACTTTTGAGTAAAACCAAATGTTCTCTAGGCTTACTTGGAGTTATCCTTACCGGTGAAGATGAAGATACCTTGCTGGGACTGAGCGCGTGAGGTGCAGTTTCAGTAATTGGTTCGCCGTAAGCTAGTTCATCCAGAGTAGGCTGAACCTCCATGTCATAACTTGTTGGTTTGCGCTCAATTTTAGAACTTTTATAGCCATCCAGATGAAATCTATCACTTTTTAAAGTATTCACTTCGATTAAACTTATTAATTCTTTAGGCATTTTATGACTTTCGTCGCAGGTGATGTGAGCATTTTCCAGTGCTCTTTGCGGCAATATTAGTTTGAGGTCAATATTGTCTATCGCTTCGTCAGGGTCGGTACGATCGCGATTAAATTGCATTAAATAATTTCGATCTAAGGCGTGAAGGCCATGAAGGCAATCATCCTTGGTTGGTTGAATATATTGTCGGGAAATGTTGGTACTGGCAATTCCGTAATCTCCACCAATTGAGTTGGTTTGGTCAAAGAAGCTTATTATTGAATTTTGGCCGGTTAAAAATAGTGCGATGTCAGATGCTTCTGAAGGTCGGCTAAGTTCTGAAATAAATCCGATGTGATAAAAAAGCGAATCATCCTCATCACTTGCTACTAGTAAGAATCGAGGCTCTTTATTGTGGGATCTTTTTGATTTAGGGAAGGGAAAAATTAAAGTATCGGCTTTGCTTAACTCTAAAATTCTCGATAAATAGTTGGTAGATTGATCACGAGTGCTTGGATCAATTTTAATTTCAAAATCCGGTAAAATATATTGCATTCTTTCACTTGGCTGTAACGGATTTGCCGATAGTGATTCTTTTACCATCTCCTCTAAAGAAGTCTGGGCGCTCGCGGGCATTACATGTAATTGAGTTTCTTTCAGTCGTTCTAAGGTTGAATTATCTCGTCTATTTTTTAGGTCTTCATATTGAAGATCTCTGAATTCTAGCTTTTCGGTAAGTCTTTGAAGTTTGGTTTCAGACTTATTGGAAGGAGCGCTACTTGAGCGCAGTGATTTGTGAAAACCCTTTTCCAGAAAACTTTTTACCGCATCATTTAGTGGTGATAAAGCAATGTAATAATCTTTGAATGTGGTTTTGGTTTTAACGGCTTGACTTAGTTGTAAAAGCTCGACTAACTCTTCATCCTTTTTTTCTGGGGTAGTATAATCGACAAAGCCGGGTGTTTTATTGTTTTTACTATTTTTACTCCTGAGGCCAATGGATTTTGGAATTAAGGCATTAAAGATTTTTTCAGCACCTTGGTGAATATCTGAGTAAAAATGGCCAATCTCAGAATGGTGGTAGAGCCACTTTAAAGACCAAGCGGTGACAATGAGAAATTCTTTATGCGTCATTTTATTGTCAGGTACCGTAAATTTAATTCCGGTATTTTTTTCTTCTTTTCCTGAGGCTTTTATTCTTAATTTTTGTAAAGGAATATTTCTTGATCCTTTGTTGTAATGGGCCTTATTATTAGCTTCATTAGTGGATAGGTTGCCTGAAATAACCAAAGGAAAAACCGGTTCTTGGTTATTAATTATTTTACCATTCACACCGTAAAGCAAAATTTGAGCCTGCTTAATAAATTCTTTATAAGTGTGCTGAGTTTGATCGATGCTTTCAATTTTAATTTTTTCTCTAAGGCGATCACATTCATTTTGAATTTTTTCCAGACTCTCGCTGGCTCCGATGGTAATTAGGGTCGCGCCTTTTTTGCGTAAATTATATAAGAAATTATTTTGTAATTTGATAATTTCATTAGGGTTGGTTTTACCCTCAGGGTTGATTCTTTTGCTGATGTTTGTTCCTAAAATTCCATAAAAAAATCCTTCGTCAGCTTGTATAATTGTATCGGACAGATCCTCTGCATCTAAAAGGTCTAAGGTTTGATTCGAACTATTTAAATCAAGGTTAATAATATTTTTTCCAAGGTCGGCTTCTTTGCGATTCCTTTCAAAAAACTGATCCATCAAATTAATAACGTGGGTTTTACCTCCTCCCGTTCTCATGCGCATTCTAGCATGTCCGCCAATTTTTGTTCCATCTTCGGGATTGACTCGGGAGCTTTTAGCAATGGCCTCTTCAATTGATAAAAGTGCAGCATATTGCTCTTCAGAAATAATCTGATCCTCAGCAATTAAAGGAATTTCATATTGTGATTCAAAAGGGCGGGTAGCCGGATTTTTTGAAGCAATATCCATTACCCCACCACTTCTCAACTTACTAAATTGAAGCTTTGCGGCTTTGATCGGATGTTCAAGATTTTTTTTGTAAGCTTCTAGAACTCCCGGACTCTTAGAAGATTTTCCTACATTACTGCGCTTGCCTTCAATTGCAGATAGCATCATGTCTTTTTGAACTAGGCCGTGATCGGTTGTGCGTTCAAGAAGGCCAACGTTTCTTTCCGGAGTATTGCGAACGGCAACGTGATTTTCTAAAACCGAAATTTGTTTTGAAATCAAAGTTAGTTCTGCCTGAAGAGCATATCGGAAAAAGATGAAAGGTGCAGAAGTAATTTTAGCGTTATTGTTCTGCTCGTTAAGAAAACCGCTTAACAATCTTATTATTGCTGGGTTTTTTTCGCCAGCGCGAGCCAATTCTTTATCTAGTTCTTCGCGATCATTTGTTAATTCAACTGCGCGTAAAAAAGATGTAACTTTTCTGGAAAAAAGTTCAGAAGTACTTTTCTCAACCGAAGGAATTAGGCTTTTGATAAATTCGAGATTGTTACGAAGAGAGGGAGATGGTTTTTTAGCATTGTCTTGAGGCAGAGAAGGCGGTAGCGCTGCAGGGTTTTTTAATAAATCAAAGATTCCGCAAAGATTAAATTCAAGAAATTGGCTAAATTGTTCCTGCGAAATATTTGCCTCATCATTTAAAATCCGGGTTAAGTCTTTTTTGTAGAGTGTTTCGTCATCAGCAAAAGTTGAGGCATTTATTTTGCCGGAATATTTCAAGCCATTTTTTGGAAATGGCTTCAGTAATACTTGTGCAAATTCTTTTATTGATTTTTTTTCGTCGGCTTGAGGATTTGCAGAAGTTCTTTTTGATTCCTGCGTTGTAGCTCTGGCAAGATTTGGATTTTCTTTAAGAAGAGCAGCTTGTTGTCTTTTTTGAGTATTAACTTCTAAGCTTGCTTTGTAAGCTTGCATCGGCAATGGCCCTTCTTCTATAGTAGGCTTTGAAGGAATACCGCCGGTTGATTTGCGGGTAGCAAGCTCTTGTTGCCTAACTTGTTCTGCAGTTTGTGTGGCTCTGAATTCTTCCCTGTCATATTTTAAACTCTTACTTCTTAAAACGCCCGAGAAGGTAGGTAGGTGAAGATTGGACTGGCTTGTGGATAGTCGTTGTAGGGATGGTTTTGGACGAAAATTGTTTACAGCCTCAAATTCTTCAGCAAGCTTTAAAGGGCGAGAGTATTCTTTCGATTGCCTGAAATCAGGAACTCTATCATTGGTTCCGGTTTGGTGAGATGATAATTTTTTCTGAGCTTGGACGGGATAATTTTGCGCAAGGGTTGCTTGATTATTTTGCGGTATATTTATTTTATGAAATGAAGAGCGCGTAGGCGCAAGAATAGAGGAGGAAGTTTTACTCACCACTGCGGTTTTTTTCGGCTCAGAGAATTCGATTTCTCTTAATTTTTCATCCAGCAATTTTTTTGAGGCAGCACGCTCTTTCTCTGCTTTTTCTTGTTGGGCGCGTATTGCATCTAGTGCGCTTTTTTTTGGTCCAAACATTGTCTGATGTTAATTTAGGTAAATTAGAGTTGGGTATGATTAGTTGTTTGTGGCATAATCTTTGTTCTTACTAAGCCTTTCTTCTTCTCAAGATCAATTCCAGTAGTAAGTTTTGAAATTTGAAACTCAGGATAAGCTTCTTGTCCTTCTTTGTACGCTTTCAATGTATTCAAAGCTGATAGAGGTAGATGAGTTAAACGCATGCCGTGAGAAGTTGTTGCAGTATTTCTACCGCTGTAAATTCCACAAGCTTTGCACTCTTCTTGGAATAGCTTTGAGAACTTCTTTTTCCACGGTTCGATTGCTTCTTTTTGTTTTTCGTAATTTCCATCCTCTTTGAGTTTGTTTGAAATGCCGCCATTATTTTGCGCAGCTTCGATTAATTTTATTATGTCATTTATTGATGGTATTTTACCTAGACTAGTAGTGATCACTGGATTTTCAGCAATTTTTGCGATAATGCAAAGAAGTGTGCTTTCAATAGTTTTCTTTATATCTTCTTTCTGAGGATCTAGTTCTTCTATGGTATCTTCTCTATAAACGCTTTCTAGTGCTTTAAACTTGGTGCCACGTTTTTCGCCGTGAGGTTCATCCCAAACCCCTTCAGATTTTATGGGAGTGCAATATAGGAATTTATTCTGATTTGCGCTTAGTGTTGCGGCTGTTGCTTCAGATAGAGTTTTACTTGGCGTTAAATCCGAGCTCTCTTTAGGTAAAAATCCATTATCAGATATTGACCATGAGTTTAGGTAGTGTTTTTCCACTCCTAACGCTTGGGCTATTAGTAAAGTATCAGAGTAGTGAGTGTCTTTTCTAAAATAATCAACGTGAGGTGTTTCTTCTATTATTCTAGAAACTTCTAAAATTGACCTATCCTTTATAGTTCTATGGCCAAGAGTATATGATTGCTCATTTTCAGATGGGTTTAGATCGAAAAAACTAAACAATGCTTTCCCCATATATTCTGGATTAGGTTGGGCATTGCCTACTGTTAAGTAGTAGTTAGATGTTACTGTGGTTTTAGAAATATTGTTTTGTAGAGCGGCAAAATAAATATTGTTATTATCAAAAGTGGCTTTTTCCAAAGCGCCTAGAATTTTGATAATAAGATCTTTTGTTTTTAAGTCTTTACGATGATTTAAAGGATTTAGACTTGCATCAATGAAATCATTATTTTCCCTGGTAAACGCAGATTCTAATCTTTCGTTGTTTATGGGCTGTGTAGAAGGGTTGTAGTATTCTTGAAGATCAGTAGGTGGAAAGGTGAAACTAAGATTTGGAGCAGGGGTGCCATTAGTTAGGTCATTGGTTGCTTTTTGGGTAGTGGTGAATTCTTCTTCAGTAATGGTTAAATCTTGAGTTGAAATATCAGATTGCAAATAATCAATTTCTATTTCAGTAGTTTTCTGATCTACTATATCTTGCGGTTTATTGTTGTGCGCAACAATATGAGCCATAAGATGGCTGTGTTGAACAATAGGATTACACTTAATTGGATGTTTTCGGTAAGCAGAAGTAGATGCAGAATGTGCTGAAGCTGATCTACTAGGTCGGCTATCTCTAACAGAATTTTGGTTTAACTGCCCAGTTTTTTTAATTTCAGCAATATGAGCCTCATAGATGTTAAGGGGTTTATTCTGAAGGTTAGTGGAAGTGGTTTCTGGCAATAACTTAACAGCGGGAGACCCATCTTGAGGAGGTGTACTTTTCTGTGTTAATGCTAGATGGCTTTTACTGTGGGAGTCTGAAAGAGCTGGAGAGAGTGAGATTGAATTAACTTCTTCTTCTGAGATTAAACTAGAAGGATGTGCCGTAGTATGTTGCTGCTTGTTTCCAAAAATTGCTTGCGGTTCCATAAATGTCTCTTGGCCTATTCTTACTGAAGGCCTTTCAGGTTTTCCCGCTTGTGGAGTGCTATTATTAATATAGCTGCCAAATGGATTAAAGGCACTAGAGATAACTGTGGTTGGTGTATCATCACTGATTATTCTTTCCGCTGGTAAAAATCCTATGTTTGTAGGATTAGTAAGTATTGGTTGAGTACCTTTTCTCAATTCAGCTACTGACTTTCTAAGGGTGCCGGTAGTCGGTGATTTTTGGGCAGGATTTT
Source organism: Rickettsiales bacterium (assembly GCA_947455845.1). GTDB lineage: Bacteria > Pseudomonadota > Alphaproteobacteria > Rickettsiales > UBA1997 > UBA2645. Next base: position 1,728 of record CANGQE010000047.1, on the reverse strand, counting down.
GTGTTGCTCCGGTTAGTGCTCCACGTGGAGGAGTGTATGAGGAAGTCACACTACTCTTAGATATCGCAGATATAGCAGATGATTCGCCTAAAGAAAAGTTGTCACCTTGATCTTCAATCGAATAGGAATCATCCAAATATATGGATGATTCGTCGTGTGGATGTAGAGCGCTTGTTGATAAGTCATGAGCCGATGAGATGTTTACAACAACGCTATTACCTTTGGGGCCAGTTTTGGAAATTGGGGTTTTGTTTAGAGCGGTTCCAGCAGTAATGTTAAATGAGCTTTCTTCAAAATCGCTATTACCTCCACCACCGGGGCCGAGTATAAAATCTTGGGTTCTGTTTGCTTCCTCTTCATACTTTTTCTTTGCAGCATTAGCAGCATCCTCTATTCGTTTTCTTTCGGCTTGCTCTGCCACTCCCATGAACGAGCCATCTAGATTTGAGACATTTCCTGGGGAACTTGGGCGTGACATTTTTACAAGCTTTATATTCGTTAATAAGCGGGCAGTTTTGCAATCATTTAATTAAATGATTAAATTAATGAGTAAGTGTCATCATTAAAATAAGAAAGTCATCAATTACCCTTGGAATCGAAATATTGCGATAATTCTTTTTAGAATTCAAAATCAAAAATTATTCTTTCAAAAAAAAATTCTAGATAAAACTCAGCTAACAATGACGAAAAATTTTAATGATAATGCCGGCCAAAATAAATTGGCCGATGATTTAATTCGCAAAGAATTATTTAATATCGAAGCCGAACAAGCAATTCTTGGAACCATTATTTTAAATAACGAATATCTCAACCGAGTTATTGAATTTTTGCGGGTGGAATATTTCTACGAACCGGCCCATCAAAAAATCTATTCGCAGATTTTGCACAATATTGAAAAGGTCAATATTGTTGCCAACCAAGTAACACTTAAACAATTTTTCGAGTCTGACGTTTCAATCAAAGCTATTGGCGGCGCTCTCTACCTTTCAACGCTTCTGGGAGCGGCTTCTTCAATTATTGACATTGGTGATTACGGTAAATTAATTCACGACCTAGCCTTGAAGCGCGAGCTGGTAATGATCGGCGAAGATATTGTTAATCGCGCCTACAAATCCGAAGAAAAAACCTCAGCCGAAGAGCAAATTGAAAACGCTGAAAGCAGCCTTTTTAGCCTAACCGAGCACGGCAACGGCCGCAGTGATTTTCGCAGCATTTCGGTTTCATTAAAAGAAACTCTCGACAAAACCGTTTTAGCCCGTCAGCGCGACAGTCACATTAGTGGCGTCTCCACGGGCTTAAGCGATTTAGACAAAATCCTCAGCGGCATGCAACAATCCGACCTAATAATTCTAGCCGGAAGACCCTCAATGGGGAAGGCTCAACCACTTGATGCTAAAGTTTTAACAGCCGATGGTTGGAAAAAAATGGGTGATTTAGAATTGAATGACAAGCTCGCTTCAATTGATGGTAAAGCTTCTAAAGTTAGTGGAATTTTCCCGCAGGGTAAAAAAGAAATTTACAAAATTACTTTTTCCGACGGACGTGCAACTGAATGCTGTGCTGAACATTTATGGCGCGTACATTATCGCGATTGGCTAGAGCCGCGTGTGCTTTCAACTGAAAAAATTATTTCAATGTTGGAAAAGGTGCGTTACCAAAATCGTATTTGGATTGAAACTGCATCGGGAGATTTTGGTGGTAATAAAAAATTACCACTCGATCCGTGGT